>NZ_DAHVHY010000019.1 GCF_027322205.1 Acidithiobacillus sp. | reverse complement strand
GACAATGGCTTCCAGACGTGCCTGCTCGGCGGCGAGAACGTCAAAGTCCGCATCGGGCTCGGCGTAGGCGGCATAAACCGCTTCCAGTTCCTGTTGCGCGCCGAGGATTTCACCGAGCCCCTCCTCCACTACCTGGCGCACCGTCTTATTCGGATCGACCTGCGGTTCCTGCGACAGATAACCCATTTTGAGACCGGGCATGGGCAGCGCTTCGCCGTCAAAGTCCTTGTCGACACCCGCCATGATCTTTATCAGGGTGGACTTGCCGGCACCATTCATGCCGAGTACGCCAATCTTGGCGCCAGGGAAGAAGGACAAGGAGATATCCTTGAGCAGGGCGCGCTTGGGCGGCACGATCTTGCTGAGGTGGTTCATCGTAAAAACGTATTGCGCCATGCCATTTTCCATCCAGAGAGTGGGGTTCAGACCGCCGGGGCGGATTTGCCCTAGTGTAGCGCAAATGGATAAGCCGCATACCCCGTGACATTACTTTTTAGGTCCCGATTAAATGCAATGAAGTCCATATTAAGTGGGCAGGCACTTTATCTGGCATGGCCGCTTGCCGTATTCTTACCGGTCGGAATGGGCTGATCTGCGGAAGAGTGATGTCCAGAAGGTGAATATACAAAGTAAAATGAAGGATAACTGAATTTGAGCACCATGCCTTACCACAAGTTTAATCCACGCGAATTTATTTTGCGGGACTGGCTGGCCCTGGACAGGACCGTATTGGCCAATGAGCGGACTTTTCTGGCGTACACCCGGACATCATTGACGCTGGTCCTTGCCGGGCTGACCTTCATCCGTTTTTTTGGCCCAGACATCTGGTCCACCATCGGCTACATCTCCCTGATTTTGGGTACTGTCCTCTGGCTGACCGGCATCAAGCGCTATCTGCAAATGCTGGGGCATTATCGCGCCATGATTATTGCGGAAAACAAGGCGCTGGACGACGACAAAGGCAGCGCCGTCACGCCCTGAGCCCTCCCACCCGGAGGCCTCGCGCTCAAGCAGTGCCGGTGTGTACCAGCCCAGGGAATAAGGCCGCCAAACCGTTGGCGATAAAGGTCACAGCAATGGCGGCGAGCACCAACCCGAAGATGCGGGTAGAAATATTGATGCCAGTCACCCCCAGCCGGCGTGACAAGGGTTGCGCCAGACGCAGTGCCGCGTAGGCCACCCCGGCAATCAGCAGTATATCGACAATCAGCAGGCCGCTGGCCAACCACGACGCATTTTTGTGATGGGCAATGATCACGGTGATCATGGTGCCCGGACCCGCCAGCAGCGGGATGGCCAAGGGTACGACAGCAACCGCCTCTTTCTGCATCCCCTCGGCGGCTTCCTCCGGGGTATGCCGATAGCGGCTGGACTTGGCCTGCAACATGTTAAAAGCCAGCATCATCAGCACCATGCCGCCAGCTACCTGAAAAGCGGCGATGCTGATTCCGAAGAATTTCAGCATATATTCACCGAGAAAGGCGGACGTCAGCAGCACGACAGCCACGGCACGGGATGTCAGCTTGGCCGTGGCGATCTGCTGTTGCGCATCTTCGTCGCCGGTCAGGGCAATGAAAATCGGAATGGCGCCAATGGGATTGAGAATGGCGAGCAGTGCAATGAGCGTCTGCAATGCACTGTGCAGTTCAGTGCCGATGGGCATCCGCGCCCTCCTTACCGGGTCGGTTCCATTGCAAGGCTCTTGAAAATTGCGGCGTGAGGACGTATTTAATAGGCATCTTTATAAGTTACAACCTAAATACGGAGTTAATACGATGCCAACTTACGAGTATGTATGCAAGGACTGCGGACACCATCTGAGCGCCGAGCAGCGCATGAATGATTCCCGTCTGACCGACTGCCCCCACTGCGGCAAACCGGGGCTGGAGCGGCAACTCAGCGCCGGGGGCTTCGCCCTGAAGGGTTCCGGCTGGTACCAGACCGATTTCAAGGGGGGCAGCAACAAAGCCAGTGAGAGCAAGCCGGAAGCCGCCGCCGCGCCGTCCTGTCCCGCTGGGGGCTGCGCCTGTCATTGACGTAGCGCGCGCGGCAAGGCTAGATTGTGCGCGGGCCTCCCGGTCGGGTGGCCCTTTTCTTGTTGACTCATACGGGATGCAGCATGCGGACACACTATTGTAATGGCATTCACGAAGGCTTGCTTGGCCAAACCGTCAGCCTCTGCGGCTGGGCGCAACGGCGGCGCGATCATGGCGGCGTCATTTTTATTGATCTGCGGGACCGTGAAGGCCTGGTACAGGTCGTCGCCGATCCGGATCAGGTGGACGCCTTCGCGGCCGCCAACGAGTGCCGCAGTGAGTTCGTGTTGCAGGTGGAAGGTGTTCTGCGCGCCCGTCCCGCGGGCACCGAGAATCCCCACATGCCCAGTGGCAAAGTGGAACTGGCCGCAGCGCGCATCAGCATTCTCAACCGATCCGAGCCGGTCCCTTTCCCGCTGGATGAGGAAGACATCGCCGAGAATCTGCGGCTCAAATACCGCTATCTGGACCTGCGCCGCCCGGAAATGCTGAATCGCTTGCGACTGCGCCACCAGGTGACCCGTTTTGTGCGCAGCTACCTGGATGCCGCTGGCTTTATCGATGTGGAAACACCCGTCCTTACCCGCTCCACCCCCGAGGGCGCCCGTGACTATCTGGTGCCCTCGCGCACCCAGCCGGGACATTTTTTCGCGCTGCCCCAGAGCCCGCAACTCTTCAAACAGCTCCTGATGGTGGCCGGGCTGGACCGTTACTACCAGATCACCAAATGTTTTCGTGACGAAGACTTGCGCGCCGATCGTCAGCCGGAGTTCACCCAGATTGATATCGAGGCATCCTTTGTCGATGAAGCGGCCGTCATGGGGATTGCCGAGCCCATGATTCGCGGGCTTTTCGCCGAGGTGCTGGGGGTGCAGCTCCCCGACCCCTTCCCGCGCATGACCTACGGAGACTCCATGCACCGTTTCGGTGTGGACCGCCCCGATCTGCGCAATCCGCTGGAACTCACCGAACTCACCGATCTCATGGGCGAGGTGGACTTCAAGGTCTTTCGCGAAGCCGCCGAACGTCCGCGCGGGCGGGTGGCCTGCCTGCGTATTCCGGGCGGTGCCCAGCTCAGCCGGGCGCAGATTGATGTCTACACCCAGTTCGCCGCCATCTACGGGGCCAGGGGCTTGGCCTGGATCAAGGTGAATGCCCTGGATCAGGGTAACGAGGGTCTGCAATCCCCCATCGTCAAGTTCCTGCCGGAAAATGTCCTGCGGGAAATCCTCCGGCGGAGCGGCGCGGCGGCGGGCGACATCCTCTTTTTCGGCGCCGATACGGCCAAAATCGTCAACGAAGCCCTCGGCAACCTGCGTAACCGTCTGGCCGCTGATCTGGGTTTGCTGGAAGGCAAATGGTGCCCGGTCTGGATCACCGATTTCCCGATGTTCGACTATGACGACAAGGAAGACCGCTGGACTTCCACCCATCACCCCTTTACCGCGCCGCAGACGGAACACTTGGAAACCCTCAGCCAGGATCCCGGCAACGCCCTGGCGCGGGCCTACGATCTGGTGCTCAATGGCAACGAAATTGGCGGCGGCAGTATCCGCATCCATCAGGAGGTGGTACAGGAAAAGGTCTTCGCCGCCCTCGGCATTGGTGCGGAAGAGGCGCGGGACAAATTCGGTTTCCTCCTCGACGCCCTGCATTATGGCGCGCCGCCCCATGGGGGTCTGGCTTTCGGACTGGACCGGCTGGTCATGCTCCTCTGTGGTGCCGAGACCATCCGTGATGTGATCGCCTTCCCCAAGACGCAAAAAGCCGGTTGCCTGCTCACCGAAGCCCCTGGCACCGTGGCCGACAAGCAGCTTCAGGAATTGGGCATCCGCCTGCGTCCCGGAGTCGGCGCCGACGTACAAAATCCCTGAAAAGGGCACCGCTTGACGGGCAGCAGGCGGCTTCGTAACGTAATCGGATATTTTTGCACGCGCGATAGCGCCTGAGAGGGTCGGTTATGGGTGTGGAAACGGTGATGATTCAGGGACTCCGGCGCAGCGATGGGTTGGAACTCGATGCGCGGATTCGGCGGGCCAAGGCCGCGCTGGGTAAACGCGCGGTCATCCTCGGCCACCATTATCAGCGCGAGGAAGTCTACCGTCACGCCGACTTTCATGGCGACTCCCTGCAGCTCTCCCGTGCTGCCGCCGAGCAGGAGGCCGAGTTCATCGTCTTCTGCGGCGTTCACTTCATGGCGGAAGTGGCCGACATTCTCAGCCGCCCGGAACAGGCCAGCATCCTGCCGGACCTCAATGCCGGTTGTTCCATGGCCGATATGGCCGATATGCCCCAGGTGCAGCGTGCCTGGGAAGAGCTGGCGACAGTGATCGATGTGGAGCGGGAGGTCACACCCGTCACCTACGTGAACTCTTCGGCCGCGCTCAAGGCCTTTTGCGGCGTCCACGGCGGCACCGTCTGCACCTCCTCCAATGCCCGCAAAGTGCTCGACTGGTCTTTCCAGCAACGTCCCAAGGCCCTGTTCTTCCCCGATCAGCATCTGGGACGCTGGACCGGGCATCAACTGGGTATTCCCCTGCGCGACATGCCGGTCTGGGACCCCAGCCAACCCCTCGGCGGCCTCACGCCCGAGGAAATCCGCCGTGCCAAAATTCTGCTCTGGAAAGGGCACTGCGCCGTCCACCAGATGTTTCAGCCAGCCCATATCGAACGCTGGCGCCGCGAGCATCCGCAAGGGCAGGTGATCGCCCATCCAGAAGCGTCTTTTGAAGTCTGCCAGAGGTCCGACGCCGTCGGCTCCACGGATTTCATCCTGCGCACGGTCAAGGCGTCGCCGCCCGGCAGTGCGTGGCTGGTAGGCACGGAGGTCAATCTGGTCACCCGCCTGGCCGACGAGGTGCGCGCGGAGGGCAAGACGGTGGAGTTCATGTCGCCTATGGTCTGCATGTGCTCCACCATGTTCCGCATTGATCCGGAGCAACTGGCGCGCTCGCTGGAAAGCCTCCTTGCGGGTCAGGTGGTCAACCGCATTCAGGTAGACCCCGAGACCGCCGCTCTGGCCCGCCTGGCGTTGGAACGTATGCTGGCGGTTTCCTGACGGACACCATGGGACAACCGTCTGCGGCGGCCGATCAGGCAACGGAATGGTCCTTTACCCAGCGTGGCTTGCATACCCTGCTTTACAGCTATACCCGCTTTTATCAGGGGGGTCACTGGGAGCCCAGCAGCGTTCCTGAAACCGGGCCGGCCATCCTCGCCTGCAACCATGTGTCGGTACTGGACCCCCTGCTGCTGGTCGCCAGCAACCAGCGGGTGATTTCCTTTCTGGTGGCTCAGGAATATTACGAAAAGGCCTGGATGCGCCGTCTGCTGGACCAAAGTTACAGCATCCCGGTACGCCGTAACGGTCATGATGTGCGCGCCCTGCTGCAGGCGCGCCGGTTATTGGAAGACGGACGGGTGCTGGGTATTTTCCCTGAAGGCGGGATCAACCGCGATCAGACCCAGAAAGGCGTGGCCTGGCTGGTGCGGGAAAGTGCCGCTCCGGTGGTGCCAGCCCATATCAGTGGCGCACGGCAAGGCCGGTCTGACCTCGCCACCTGGCTGCACCGGCAACGGCCTCTGTTGCGTTATGGCGTGCCCCTGCATTTTCACCGCGATGCCGATGCCGCCGAAGTACTCGGTGCCACCATGAGCGCCATCGCCACCCTCGCATGACGGCATCCCCGCCTTTGCGGTACCATGGACGATATTTTGGCAGAAGAATCCAGTGATAGAACAGGGAGTACGTCATGTCCGGGCATAGCAAATGGTCCACCATCAAATTCAAGAAAGCGCTGAAGGACGCCAAGCGCGGCAAGATTTTCACCCGCCTCATCCGCGAAATTACGGTGGCGGCGCGGGCCGGCGGCGGTGATCCGGCCAGTAATTCCCGCTTGCGTCTGGCCCTGGACAAGGCCTACGGGGCCAATATGACCAAAGACACCATCGAGCGGGCAATCAAGCGTGGCACCGGTGAGCTGGAAGGTGTGGATTACGAGGAGGTAACCTACGAAGGCTATGGCCCCGGCGGCATCGCCATTCTGGTCGAGACCATGACCGACAACAAGGTTCGCACCGTCGCCGAAGTGCGTCATATTTTCTCCAAACGCGGTGGCAATATGGGCACTGCAGGCTCGGTGGCCTATTTGTTCAGGAAGCGCGGTCTGATCAGTTTTCCCGCCAATGCCGACGAAGACCGGATTCTCGAAGCGGCACTGGAGGCGGGTGCTGAAGATGTGGTCAACGAGGGCGAGCGTATCGCCGTCTACACCGCCGCAACGGAGTTGCATAGCGTCGCCGTGGCACTGGAAGCGGCGGGATTGAAGGCAGAAGAAACCGAAATCACCATGATCCCCGAAACAACCATAGAAGTGAGCGGGGAGGATGCGGAAAAAGTGTTACGTCTGATAGACTTCCTCGAAGAGAATGACGACGTGCAGAACGTTTATGCCAACTACGAGATCAGTGACGAGGAAATGGCCCGTCTGGAAGCGGTCTCCTGAACCTGCGGCGGAGCTTTTGGCAGAGGCTGCGGCCATGCTGAATGCCGGAGCATCGCCTGCATCCCTGCCCAAGGCGGCGGTGCGGATCATCGGTATTGATCCCGGTTCTTTGCGCACTGGCTACGGCATTATTGAGTCCGACGCGTCTGGCCAACTCCGGCATATCACCCATGGTTGTCTGAATGTGTCCGGGCAGCCCTTTCTGGAACGCATTGGCGCCATCTATCACGAACTGAAACAGGTCATTGGCGACACTCAGCCGAATGTGGCGGCCATTGAGCAGGTGTTCATGGCGCGCAATGCCGACTCTGCCCTCAAGCTGGGGCAGGCGCGCGGTGCAGCCCTCGTCGCCTTGCTGGAAGCCGGGTTGCCCGTACATGAATACACGGCACTGCAGATCAAAAAAGCCGCCGTCGGTGGTGGCCATGCGGCCAAGGAGCAGGTACAAAGCATGGTCCGCTGGCTCCTCAAACTGAGCGAAAACCCGCAGGCCGATGCTGCCGATGCCTTGGCTTGTGCCATTTGTCATGCCCACCATGCCAGCACCCGGCAACGCTGGCAGCTGGCTGCCAGCCGCTGAACCGCGTCACGACCGAAGGGACCATCCGTCATGATCACCTCGCTTACCGGCACCATCTTGCAGCGGCGTCCGCCCTGGCTCTGGCTCAACGTGCAAGGGGTCGGCTATGAACTGGAGATGCCCCTGTCCGGCTTTTATCAGATGCCCGCCGAGGGTGCAGCACTGACCGTCTACACCCACCTCACCATTCGCGAAGATGCCCATTTACTCTATGGTTTCATGACCATAGCGGAGCGTGATACCTTTCGCCTGCTGATCCGGGTCAACGGTATCGGCGGCAAGGTGGCGCTGGCCTGCCTTTCCGGTCTGTCTGCGGAGCGGCTCAGTCAGGCCGTGGCCGAGGGCAACACCGCGCAACTCACCGCCATCCCCGGTATCGGCCCGAAAACCGCTGAACGGCTGGTGGTGGAACTGCGTGACAAGATGGGTGGCATCGCGCCGGGACCGGTGGGCAGCACCGCTGGCAGCGACCCCCGACAGGAAGCCATTGCAGCACTGCTGACTTTAGGTTATAAGCCTGCGCAGGCGAGCCAGGCCATAGCCGGTCTGGCGGAAGGTCTGGGTTTGGAAGACCTTATCCGGCAGTCGCTGCAAAATTTGTCACGTCATTGATTTTTTGGAACCCACCAGCGCGCCAATGGTCAGACCAGAATGATGGATAGAGGCCCTCTCGCCCCCCAGGAAGCCCACAATGATGCGGTGGATCATGCCCTGCGTCCGCGGCGGCTGGCGGAGTACCTCGGACAAGCCAAACTGCGCGAATCTCTGGGTCTGTATATTGACGCGGCCAAAGGTCGCAGCGAAGCACTGGATCACGTGCTGCTCTTCGGGCCACCCGGCCTCGGCAAAACCACCCTGGCCCATATCATCGCCCAGGAGATGGGTGCGGGCCTCAAGGTCACTTCTGGCCCAGTGCTCGACAAGCCAGGTGATCTGGCCGCCATCCTCACCAACCTCCAGCCCCACGACGTGCTCTTTGTCGACGAGATTCACCGCCTCAGTCCGGTGGTGGAAGAAATCCTCTACCCAGCGCTGGAAGACTACGAACTCGACATTCTCATCGGCGAAGGACCTGCGGCGCGCTCCATCAAAATCAGCCTGCCACCCTTCACCCTGATTGGTGCCACCACCCGTGCCGGGCTGCTGACCTCGCCGTTAAGAGATCGCTTCGGCATCAGTTTTCATCTGGAATTCTACAGTGATGCCGAGTTGACGCAGATCGTCACCCGTTCCGCCCAGATTCTTGGCACTCCTCAAGCCCTGGAGGGCGCGCAGGAAATCGCCCGGCGCGCGCGGGGCACGCCGCGCATCGCCAACCGCCTGCTGCGCCGGGTGCGGGACTACGCCCAGGTACGGGGTAATGGCGAAATTGACATGGCGACGGCGCAGGCCGCCCTGACCCTCATGGAGGTGGACCAGCACGGTTTTGATGGCCAGGATCGCAAGTTGCTCCAGGCCGTCATAGCGCGCTTTGCGGGCGGGCCGGTAGGGGTGGAAAGTCTGGCGGCGGCCATTGGCGAAGAACGCGGCACCATCGAAGATGTGCTGGAACCCTTTCTGATTCAGCGCGGTTATCTGATTCGCACCCCGCGCGGACGCTGCGCAACGGAACTCAGCTATCTCGCCCTCGGCCTGACGGCCCCCAAGGAGCCCGGGGGGCTTTTCGATGCTGGCTAATGATCCCATCAGCACTTTCCACGTTCGCGTTTATTATGAAGATACGGATCATGGCGGGGTGGTGTACCATGCCAACTACTTACGCTTCATGGAGCGCGCCCGCACCGAAATGCTGCGCGAGCGGGGTTATGAACTGGATGTACTGGAGCAGGATGCAGGAATCATTTTTGCGGTACGCCGCGCCCGCCTGGACTTCCGCGCTCCGGCCCGCTTCAATGACCTGCTCCGGGTGGGAACCAGGGTCGTGAACAAGAGCCCCGTGCGCATGGATTTTCGGCAAATCGTTTCTGTTGGGGACAGGATGCTCTGTAGTGGAGAGGTGGAAGTGGTCTGCCTCGATGCCGCTGGTTTTCGTCCCCACGTTATCCCTGCGGCATTATTGCAGGCCATTCCTCTTTCTGTTCAGCCGTGAGATTTTATGGATCCCCATACCATCGCCAATACCGCCCAGTCCCTCTCCATGACCCATCTGGTGATGCACGCCAGCGGGGTCGTACAGGTCATTCTCGTCATATTACTCATCGCGTCCGTTGCTTCCTGGACGATCATCTTCCAGAAGTTCGCCGTCTTTGCCAGCGCACACAAGGCCCTGGCACGCTTCGAGAAGCGCTTCTGGAGCGGTGGTGAGATGAGCCAGATCTATCAGCACGTTTCCGGAAACAGCAACCTGGAGACGGGCGCGGGCAGCATTTTCTGCGCCGGTTATGAAGAATTTCAGCGCCAGCGCAATAAAATCCGTCCCAGTGACGCCCTGGATGCCGCACGGCGCGCCATGCGGGTTGCCCAGATGCGCGAAGTGGGACGCCTGGAAAACAATCTGGCTTTCCTCGCCTCCGTATCCTCTGTGAGCCCCTTTATCGGCCTCCTCGGCACCGTCTGGGGCATCATGACGGCTTTCATGGCTATCGGCGTTGCGGGGCAGGCCACTCTGGCGACGGTGGCGCCCCCTGTCGCAGAGGCACTTATCGCTACGGCGGCAGGCCTTTTCGCGGCGATCCCGGCGACCGCCGCCTACAATCGCTATGTCCATCAACTGGACAATCTCGATGCACAGTATGAGGTTTTCATGGACGAATTCACCAACATCCTGCATCGGCAGGGGCCTGAGACGAAGCCATGAAACGACGGCGTCTTATGGCGGAGATGAACGTCGTCCCCTACATCGACGTGACCCTCGTGCTGCTGGTGATATTCATGCTTTCCGCACCGCTGCTGACCCAGGGGGTGAATGTCAACCTGCCCAAGGGCGTGACCAAACCGGTATCGGATAAAACACCGCCGGTACTAATTTCGGTGACCAGGCAGGGTGGTATCTCGATGCAGTACAAGCAGAGCCACCGCGCCGTTGCCCTGGATGACCTCGCAACGACGGTGCGGCATATTGCTGCCGCTAGCCATGATCAGGTGCAAGTGCTGGTGGGCGGTGATGCGCATGTGGATTACGGCAAGGTCATGGCGGTCATGGCGCGTTTGCAGGAGGCGGGCATTTCCCATGTCGGCCTGCTGACCCGCCAGGAGGGACATTGAAAGAACGCAAACGGATCTGGCCGCTGGTGCTGGCTATTGCGCTCAACGGCGCGATACTGGTGGCCTTGTTCTGGAGTTTTCACATGAACGTGCCTAGCAGCACCGGGGATACCCCGATGCAGGCACAACTGAGTAGCGGCATGCCACCGGTTGCGGCACCGGTAGCCAAGCCAGTCCCTGCGCCGAAACCTGTACCCGCGCCCGCTCCGAAGCCCGTGCCGGTACCAAAATCGGCGACGCCACCCCCGCCCAGCGCCACCCGGATTGCCGCCGAAAAGGCGGCACAAGAGAAGGTGGCAAAGCAGAAAGCCGCACAGATCACCGCCGCCAAACAGGCCGCCGAAAAGCGGGCCGAGAAGTTGGCGGCACGCGCTGCGCATGAGAAAGCCGCACAACGGGCAGCCGCCACAGCTGCCGCGGAAAAGGCTGCTGCACAAAAAGTGGCCGAAAAACGCGCTGCCGAAAAACAGGCCGCTCAAAAAGCGGCAGCCGCACAGCGCGCGGCTGCGCTGAAGCAGCAACTCGTCGAGCAGCAGGCCAAAGCCGCTGAAGCCGCACGGGCCAAGGCGCTGCAGCAGCAGATAGCCGCCAGGGCCAAGCTACAGGCCGAGGCCAATATGGCGGCGGCTCATGCCCAGCAGGCAGCAGAAAATCAGCGTCTGATAGGGCTCTTTGCACAGGAAATTCGTACCCAAGCGTATAATGCATGGGACACCCACTTTTCGGCGGCATTATCCTGTGTTGTGCAGATTCAACTGAGTCCACAAGGGCAGATTGTTGGGCAACCTGTGGTTGTCCGGTCCAGTGGCAACCCACATTTCGATCGGGCAGTGATTTCTGCTGTAGAGCAGGCGGCGCCGTTTGCCCCGCCTATCGGTCTTTCCTATTCCCTGTACAAAAATGTCGATCTCAAATTCAATGCGGAGGATCTCAATCATGGCTAATAAACGCCTCTGGACCCTGGCCATTTTTCTGCTGGCATGGGCCTTCGTTCTTCCCGCCCAGGCAGCGCTCACGGTGGAAATCACCAAGAATGTGGCCTCGGCTCTGCCTATCGCCATTCCCTCCTTTGGTCCAGGCATAGCCGGACAGCCATCCGTTGCCGATGTGGTCCGCAATGACCTGCGCCACAGTGGTTTGTTCCGGGTCATTGACCCGGCGGGCTACCCCGGTGATCCCCGCGCTCCCAGCGGCGTGAAGGCGGCCGACTGGACAACGGTAGGCGCCACCGGTCTTGCCGTGGGTTCTGTGGAGCCGCTGAACGGCGGCTATGTGGTCAACGTCTACGTCTACAATGTCAGCACGGGGCAGGAACTCACCGCCAAACGTTTCACCTGCTCCGCCGCTGAATTGCACATGACCGCGCATCACGTCGCGGATGTCATCTATAAGGCCTTTACCGGCAAACCCGGCCCCTTTGCCAGTCGCATCGCCTATGTCCGGCAGACGGGCGAAAACTACGAACTGCTGGTGGCTGAATCCGATGGCTGGAATCCGCACCCCATTGTGCGCGGGGTTATGCCGGTGTTTTCACCAGTCTGGTCGCCGGATAATCACCGCCTGGCCTACGTGACCTATGCCGATTCCCGAGCCATCATCTATATTCAGGATCTGGCTACCGGACAGCGTCAGTCCATCGCTCCCGGTGGCGAAATTGTCAGTGCTCCGGCTTTTTCGCCCAATGGCGAAGAATTGGCATATGCCCGTTCCTCCGGTGGTCATACGGAACTCTACGTGGCGAATCTGCGCACCGGACAGCGCCGTAGGCTCACCAACGATGACGCCATCAATACTTCCCCGACCTGGTCGCCGGACGGCAGTCAGGTCATCTTTGTCTCCGACCGCGCCGGTGGACCACAAATCTATGAGATGAACGCGAGTGGTGGTGGCGTGCATCGCCTGAGCTATGACGGCGGCTACAATGCCAGCCCGGTCTATTCACCTACCGGCAATGCCATTGCCTTCATCCACCGCACCGATGGCGTCTATGCCCTCGCGGTAATGAAGCCGGATGGCAGCGACGTTCGCGTGCTGGATGCCCAGGGCAATTGCGACCATCCGAGCTTCGCCGGCAATGGCCAGATGATCCTCTACGGTACCCACCGCGGCAGGCACAAGGTCCTTGCCGAAGTCAGCCTGGACGGCAAGACCATGGCCATACTGCACAGCAACGCAGGAGAGGACAGCCAACCGGCCTGGTCCCATTAACAGGGACCGGTGACGGGGGGCCGATACTCAGGAATCCTGATAAGGCGTGGGATCGGCAATCCCTGCCTTTTGGAAGCCTTCCCGGCGCAGACGGCAACTGTCACAGCGGCCACAGGACCGGCCTTCGGCATCGAGCTGGTAGCAGGAGCGGGTCATTCCGTAATCAACACCCAAACTGCTGCCGAGACGAATAATCTCGCTCTTGTTGAGAAATTGCAGGGGGGCGTGGATACGCGGTCCACGGGCTTCGTCGCCGAGGCGGGTGGCCACCTGCGCCAGTGCCTCAAAAGCCTGTACGAATTCAGGACGACAGTCAGGATAACCACTGTAATCCTGACTGTTCACTCCCAGAAAAATATCTCTGGCTCGCAGCACTTCTGCCAGCGCCAGCGCCAGCGCCAGAAAAACGGTGTTGCGCGCCGGTACATAAGTGATGGGTATGCCCGGCGTCGGTCCGGTCTCGGGGACGCTGATTTCCGGGTCGGTGAGTGCGGAGCCACCAAAGGCCGCCAGGTCAATATGAACCACCCGATGGCTGGCGGCGCCCATGGCCTGTGCCAGCAGTCCCGCGTAGTGCAATTCTTCCTTATGGCGTTGCCCATAATCAAAAGAGATGGCGTGGACCGCAAAGCCATCCCGGCGCATGAGCGCCAGCACGGTGGCAGAATCCAGTCCGCCGGAGAGGAGTACGATGGCAGGTATGGCAGGCATTGGCATGGTCAGTGTCCGGGCAGGTCGCCCCAGATCAGTTTGTGCAACTGAATCTGCAAGCGTACCGGCAGATGGTCAGCGAGTATCCATTCGGCGAGATCGCGCAAGGCAAGCGCCCCATGGCTGGGAGAAAAGAGTATTTCACAGCGCTCCGCCAGTGCTTCCCGCACGAGTACATCTTTGGCCCAGTCATAATCGGCGCGACTGCAAAGCACAAATTTAATCTGGTCCTGCGGGTTAAGTAAGGGCAGATTTTGCCAGAGATTGCGTTCGCACTCCCCGGAGTCTGGGCTTTTAAGGTCGAGCACCTTCACCACCCGGGCATCTACCCCCGCCAGCGAAAGGGCGCCGCTGGTTTCCAGAAAGACTTCATAGCCCGCGTCGCAAAGCTGCGTCAGCAGCGGTAGCACATCGGCCTGTGCCAGCGGTTCGCCACCCGTCACCACCACCAAGCGATTACCACCAGCGCGAACGGCTTCCAGAATCCCGGCAATTTGCTGCCATTCCCCGCCATGAAACGCGTAGGCCGTATCGCAGTAATGGCAACGCAAGGGGCAGCCCGTGAGACGCACAAAAGTCGCGGGGCGCCCGACACTGCGGGTTTCCCCTTGCAGGCTGTGGAAAATTTCCGTGATGCGGAGCCGCCCCTCCATCACTTTTTGGCGGGCAATGCCTGCAACTGCGCCTCGGCCTTCTGTGCCGATGGCGTGCTCGGATATTGCCTGATGATCCTGTCGAGGACGACGCGGGCTTTGCCGGACTGGCCGATGGCCTGATAGATTTCCGCCATCCGCAACATGGCTTCCGGCGCCTTGCTGCTTTGGGAGAAACGCGTCTGCACGGTGTAGAGACTCTTCAGGGCCGCGTCATTTTGGCCCAGCACATACTGTGCTTGTCCGAGCCAGTAGTAGGCGTCGGGTATCAGGCTGCTCTGCGGATATTTCTGAATAAACCCTTGCAGACCAGTGACGGCGGAGCCGTACTTGCCTTGACGCAACCAATCAAAAGCCTTCTGGTAATCCGTCTGCCCCAAGCTCTGGATTGTGGGCGCCGAAGCATTGCTTGCGGCGCTGGCAACGATTGCGGCGGGATTGATAAGCGCTGCACTGCTGGCGGTGATAGCCGTGCTGCTGGCACTGGCCGTGACGGCGGTGGCAGCAGCAGTCAGATCCGCCAGTTTTGCGGCCAATGCCTGCTGCCGAGTCTGCAGAGCATGGGTTTTGGTGTCCAGTTCGCCGCGCAGATCGCGGACTTCCTGTTCCAGACGCTGGGTGCGTCCGAGCAAGTCAGCCAGTGCGCTCTGACTGCCTTTGTTGGCCTGCTGAACCGCCACCAGGCTGCTCAGCTCGCCCTGCATGACCGCCATTTGCTGTTGCAACTGCAGCACTTTCTCGCCGGTTGACTCGGCCTGAGCGAAAGGACTCAGGCATAGTAAGGAAAGGACGGGAAAAAGATGCCAGCGTTTCATCAGCACACTCTCCTTGGCGTTCAGCCGTTATAGCCACCGCTGTAAACGAAGTCCACGCGGCGATTTTTTGCCCAGCAGGCAGAGTCGTTCGTGGTGCACAAGGGATTGTCCTTGCCAAAACTGACGGTGCTGATCCGCGCCGCACTGACGCCCTGGGATTCCAGGAACTGTTTCACGGTCTCGGCCCGCTTCTCGCCGAGGGCCAGATTGTACTCCTGGGTACCGCGATCATCGGTATTCCCCTCCAGACGGACCCGGATATGGGAGTGGGCGACCATGAACTGCGCATTCTGGGTGGCAATCTGCTGGGCGTGTGCATCCATTGAGTCACTGTTAAAGCCAAAATGTACCCGCAAATGCTGCGGCAAAGCGGCCAGTTCAGCGGCAGTCAGGCCACTGCTGCCCCCGCCGATGGGGCCGTTGGCATTAAGGTTCTGGCCATTGATGCCTTCACCGGCATAACCGGCCGTGGCCGCAGAGTGAGCGGGAGCCACCGCACTGGCGCTAGTGGGTGCCCCGCTCCCCACATTATGAGCACAACCCGCCAGCGTCAGCGCCCCGGCTACAGCAACAACCACTTTCAGAAGATCAGCACGCATGTTTTCAACCCCCGCAAAAATTTACGGAATTGTAGCCTGTAGCCGGAGATAATAGCAATGCGGTACGCACAAGCGGGGATGTCTTCAATAAGCCCCTTCCCGCCGCAAAACCACCTTGACGGTGCGCAGCAGGATGACGATGTCGTACCAGAGTGTCCAATTCTTCACATACCAGGCGTCGAGATAGGCGCGTTCGTCAAAGGTGGTCTCCGATCGCCCGCTGACCTGCCATAAGCCGGTAATACCCGGATAAACCAAATGATAAAGGCAAATATTGGCGCCGTAACGGTCAATCTCCCGCTCCAATAAAGGGCGGGGACCCACCAGGCTCATATCGCCACGCAGTACATTGAAGAGCTGGGGCAACTCATCCAGGCTGCCGCGCCGCAAAAACTTCCCGATTCGGGTCACCCGGGGATCATTGCGGAGCTTGAAATTTCTTTCATACTCCGCAGCCAAATCGGGGCGACTGTGCAGATATTGTTTCAGACGATCGTCCGCATCCATCACCATGCTTCTGAACTTGAAGCAACCAAATAGCTTGCCGTTACGACCGATACGTTCCTGAGCATACAATGCACGCCCGCCATCCTCCCTGCGAATGCGCCAGGCGATGTAAAGGAGCAGCGGCGACAAGAACACGATGAGCAGCGAAGCGGCAATCAGATCGAAAAGTCGCTTGGTGATACGCGGGCCAAGCTGGGCCAGGTTGTCCCGCACCCGCAGCATCAGCACCTCGTGACTGAAGAAGTGCATCACCTCCAGACCGAAGAGTGGCAGACCGCGCAGGGGAGGAGCGATGGTGAGGTTGGGATAGCTGAGGCCCAGGGAGCGCACCAGCCGTTCCTGGGCCTCCCACTGATCCATATCCAGCGCCAGCACCACATGGGGTTTGCCCAAAGCGGCCAAGGTAGCCAAAGGATCCTCTCCCAGGGGCTCTATGGACGCATGGGTGGGAAAGCGCCCGGCGGCCGGATTGCTCCCCCCCGGCACCAGCACCCGTTCTACGGAATAACCCAGCATGGGCTCGCTGTTCAGGGCGCGGATGGCCTCGGCGGCGTTTTGCCCACAACCGATGACTACTACCGGCCGCATCCAGGCACCCAGGCGCTGCAAGGTCCGGCGCAGCAGCCATCGCGTCACGGGTAAGAGTCCCAGGACCAGCACCCAGGTGGAAAAGAGCCATAGCCGTGACAGTTGCCATTTACCGGAAAAGGCGATGGCCGCATTCAACGCCAGCAAGAGGATGAACACCCCCAGCATTTCACCCATCTCGTCCCAGAAGGCCTTGCGCCGGGAGTAATGCCCCTTAAAGGCAAAGGCCATAATGCCCAATGTCGACAGCACAAAGAAAACAAGCAGGTTGATTTGCGCAAAGTTTCCCCACCAGTGGAGCAACACCCAACCGGGATTCAGATGGTAAAAGAAGGCGTGGGAAAGACGGCCGAAATAAAAGGCCGTCAAAAGTGCCATCATGTCGCCTAAGACGAGCGTATAAGGCACCCATTGCGGCCAGCGAAAATGCACCTGTGGTGACGCTGCAGATTTCATGATGTCACCCATCAGAACCGCCCATACGCCGCCACCCCGTCGCTTCAGTACCATGAGGCTGGAATTGGACTCTGGAAAGCGCTTGCGCGTCAAGTCTGCCGTAAACCAGCCGAATATGGCGCTGCGGAACTGCTGGCGCGGACATCAATTCGTTCGGTTTTCGAGGGGTTCAGGTTGCTCATGGTAACCCTCAATTTCTGAAATTGAATTCATAAGTAAAGATCCATGCACATCGCCGCAACACAGCCCCGCCTTCGTGTGCTACCCTGTTCAGCGGTCGCTGAACAGGGCGGAGCTGGTCGATTATCTGGATTACCACTAGGAATGATATCATGAGCGAAATGCACAATCCCGCGCATCCCGGCAAAGTACTACGCGAGTATCTGCCGGAAGGTATGAGCGTCACGGATGCCGCTAACGCCTTGAACGTAACCAGGCAAACACTATCGGCGCCCTTGAACGGGCGCTCTGGTGTAAGCGCTGATATGGCATTGCGTCTTGAAACAGCGCTGGGGATAGATGCCGGGTTCTGGTTGCGCATGCAGGTGGGCTACGACTTGTGGGAAGCGCGACAATATGAAGCATCGCGATGCTTAGCGATTTATACGAAGCCAGTGTAACCTCACCAGGAGCTGACCATGTTCTCCCGGAATAGTGCTGCCAGCCGATTCTTTGGACTGAAGGTATTCGCGGTTTTTCTGCTGGCACTGCTGTTCTTCGGCTGTGGTGTTGGCAATACCAGTCTTTGGAACATTGACGAGCCCATCTATGCCCAGTCGCTGAAGGACCAGATTGCCCAGCACAATTTGGTGGTCCCGACGTTCAATGCGCGGCTGATGCCCGACAAACCCGCACTCAATTACTGGCTCATGTGGACCGGCGTCAAGGTGCTGGGCTTGAACTCCTGGGGTTTACGGATGGGTTCCGCCGTCGTCGGGGCCTTGCTGATCCTTTATCTGATTATGGCCTTGCGGCGTCTGTATGGTGAAAATATTGCGTTAATCGGCGGCCTGCTGACGGCCACGGCGCTGCACAGCACGGTGATTTTCCGCGGCGCCACACCGGACCCCCTCCTCATTCTGACGGTCACCATTGCCCTGCTGAGTTATCTGCGCGGATACCTGTTCCCGGATATCCGCAGCCGCGAACTGCTCATCGCCTATGCCGCCATGGCCTTCGCCACCCTGGATAAAGGC
The DNA here is from genome assembly GCF_027322205.1 of Acidithiobacillus sp. Taxonomy (GTDB): domain Bacteria; phylum Pseudomonadota; class Gammaproteobacteria; order Acidithiobacillales; family Acidithiobacillaceae; genus Acidithiobacillus. The sequence continues at coordinate 15,225 of NZ_DAHVHY010000019.1, read as the reverse complement.
CCCATCGGATTCCTGCTGCCAGGCCTGATTATCGTGCTGTTTTTGCTGCTGCGCCGGGAGCTGTCCTTTCTCTGGCGGGAAGGTCGGCTGGACTGGGGAATACCGCTTTTTCTGGTCATCATGCTGCCCTGGTATCTGGCCGTGGGCGTCGAAACCCACTGGGCCTGGGATCGCGCCTTCATCTTCAAGCAGAACATCGGTCGCTTTGATGACAGCATGCAGGGGCACCGCGGCCCCTGGGTGTATTATCCGATCAGCACCTTTCTCGGAATGCTGCCCTGGTCGATTTTTTTGCCGCAGGCTTTTCGGAATCTCTGGCTTTCCCGCCAGCGCTTTTTACGCAGTCAGCCGAAGACGCTTTTTCTGCTGGTCTGGGCGGCGACGTGGATCGGCTTTTTTACCCTGTCCGCAACCAAGCTTCCCAATTATGTCTGGGAAGCCTATCCGCCGCTCTTCATTCTGCTGGCCGCTTATTTTGAGAAAGTCCGGGTGAATGCCACGCAGCCCGCGCGCTGGGGAATGGCGGTCTCCCTCGGGGTGCTGTTCCTCATTGGATTGGCGCTGAGCGTCTTCGCCGCCTGGGTGGTGCCTTTGCGCGTGCCGCACTTGCCCGACATGGTGGAGATCGGTGTGCCTTATATGCTGACGGCGGGTATCGCCCTGGCCCTGCTCTGGCGCCAGCGCTGGGTCCTTGCCTGGGTAACGCTGGGCACCGGCAGCGTCGTGCTGGCGGCGCTGCTGGTTTTCGTTATCACCCCGCCCTTTAACACCGTGAAACCCGCACGGGCGATGGGGCAACAGATTGCTGCTCTGCAAGGCCCACAGCCCTACCGTCTCGCCTCCTGGCGGTGGTTTCAGCCGAATTTTCTGTTCTATGCCGGACGCGGCAACATGCCCATCCGTCATCTGCAGGCGTTGACGAAATTACCCGCAGTCCTCGGCCCGGAGCCGCTTTATCTGGTTTGTCCGGCCAGCGCTGTTCATGCCGTTCGCGCCGCTGTGCCCGCCGCCTATCGGCAGCAGACCATCATGATACGATACGAAGTCTACAATCACGAAAAGATCGCCCTGCTGCGGATCGCCGCGCGCAAAAAACTGGCGGAAAGGTCTTGACCTCATCATCGCACCTTACTACCATGAACTGACCATAGCGGTGATGAAGTCCACCCAATAACCGCCTTTATAGGCTAATGACTGCTACTGATCCTGATCGCAAGGTCGGGCGGTAGAGAGTTGTAGAAACCATATAAAGGGGAAGGCATGCTCGGCGATATCGTCTTGCAGAGTGGACAAGTCTTGACGGTGCTTTTGTTATCACCGCTCTTGCACGGCTTCATGGTCACCATGGAAGAGCGCGTTCAGCGCGGACAGGGTCCTTCCATTTTCCAGCCCTATCGGGATCTCTGGAAACTTTTCCACAAAACTCTGCTGATACCGGAATCTGCGTCCTGGGTGTTTTTCTGGGCGCCGGTGGTGGCTTTTACCACCATGCTCATCGTGCCGATGCTGATTCCGGTGCTGACCAATTTCCCCCTGCCCCTGTCCGATATGGGGGATATCCTCGGTGGCGGACTCATCCTGACCCTTGGTGGCTTTTTCATCCTGCTGGCCGGGCTGGATACGGGTCAGCCCTTCGGTGGACTGGGTTCCAGCCGCGCGGTGATGCTCGCCATCCTCGCCGAACCGACCCTGATCCTGGTCTTCGTGGGTATCACTTTTCTCGATCACTCCATGCTGCCCTTCGTCGCCAATCACCTGCTGGCGCAGCATCCGGTAGCCTACTGGAGCCCGGCGCATATCTTTCTGATCTTCGCTTTTTTCATCCTGCTGACGGTGGAAACGGACCGCCTGCCCATCCACTCCACCATCCCTTACGAGATTTACATGATCGACGAGGCGCGGATTCTGGAGTATTCCGGGCCATTGCTGGCCCTGCTGAAGTGGGCAAGCTGGATGAAGCAGTTTTTGCTCTACACCATTTTTCTCAACGTCTTTTTCTTTCCGTGGGGATTGTCCACGACGGGCAGCCTGGGTTCGGTGCTGCTCGCCTTGCTTATCATACTGGCCAAATATGGCGCGGTGGGGCTGGTGATGGTGGCCGTGGACACGCTGCAGTCGCGACTACGCTTCTACCGTTATCAGGAGCCGCTGGCGCTGTCCTTTCTCTTTGCCGTGCTGGCCATCGTGGCTGACCAGCTTTAGGAGGGTGCGATGCTGATCTTTCATCTGGGTCCCCTGGCCGCTTCCCTGTTCAGTCTGCTGGCGATTCTGGCGCTGGTGCTGTCCTTCGTGATGCTGGCATCCCATTGGCTGAAGAATCATGTTTATGCTTTTGCGGCGGAATCCTGGACCATCGCGGCCATTTCCGCCTCCATCGGCTATTACGGGCATTATCCGGAACTCTACCTCATCGCTGTTCTGACGGCGATTTTTCGCGGGACCATGCTCCCTTATCTGGTGCTGCGGCTGGTCAACCGGCTGGATATCCAACGCGAGTTCACCCCGCTGCTCAAGCCTTCCTCCAGCATGGTCCTCGGCGCGGCGCTGGTGATTTTTTCCTATGAAGTCGCAAGGCAACTGGGAGTGGCGCTACACCTGACCGACAATATCGCGGTGCTGGCCCTGACCTGCATGTTCAGCCTCAAGCTCATCGGCTTTTTGATGATGATCCTGCGCTCCGAGGCCATCAGCCATATTCTGGGGCTGCTGGTGATTGAGAATGGCATTTTTCTCGGCTCGCAGATTCTGGTACCTGGCATGCCGGACCTCCTGGAGCTGGTGATCATCTTCGATCTGCTGATCATTGTCTTTGCCTTCGGCATGCTGGTGCGCCTCCTCAAAGTACACGCCGGAACCACCAGCAGTCGCGGCCTGCAAAAGCTGGTGGGCTGAGATGGTGAATTTCGACGCACTCATCGCAGCACTGTGGATCATACCCGCAGTGGCCATCCTGCTGATGCTGGCGATCCGCCGTCCACACTGGGCGGAGTACATCAACTTCGGCAACTCCATCGTAGTTTTCGGACTCACCCTGACGATGCTGGTGGCGGTGCCCGACAAGACGCTGGTGACCGGCGCCCAGTTGATCCTGCTCACCCCGCTGGGGGCCTGGGTACTGTTTTGCGTAGGTCTGGTCTATCTGCTGGCATCCATTTATGCCATTGGCTACATGCGCCTGCTGCCGGAAGAAAAACCCCGGCTCCATAAGTATTATGCCTTGCAGGCGAGTTTTGCCCTGACCATGCTGATCGCGCCGCTGATGAATAACCCCGGCATTTTCTGGATTGCCATCGACTTCACCACCATCGTCAGTGCCTTTCTGGTGGGCTTCGAGCGCGAGGCAGAATGTATCGAGGCGGCGTGGAAATATCTGATCATCGTTTCCGCGGGTCTGGCGTTGGCGCTGCTCGGCATCATTCTCTTCTACTGGGGTGGCACCTTTACCTTAGGACCGACCTATGCCCTGACCTGGGCTAATCTGCGGGAAGTGGCGCCGCATGTGCCGGAGACGCTGCTCTTTCTCGCCTTTCTGCTCACCCTGGTGGGCTTCGGCACCAAGGTGGGTCTGGCACCCATGCACACCTGGCTGCCCGATGCCCACAGCGAAGGCCCGGCGCCGGTTTCCGCCATGCTTTCCGGGTCATTGCTGAATATCGCCCTGCTCGGCATTTACCGGTTTCTGTCCATCGTCGATAGCGGTGGTTATAGCGTAATGGGGCATACGGCACTGCTGGTGCTGGGCGTCATTTCACTCTTCATCGCCGGAATGTTCATCGTCCGGCAGGATGGCGCCAAGCGCATGCTCGCCTATTCCTCCCTGGAACACATGGGGGTGCTGGCCATCGGCTTCGGTTTCGGCGGTCCCCTGGCCTTCGCCGGGGCTATGTATCACATGATCAACCATTCCCTGACCAAATCCATGATGTTTTTCGGCGCTGGCAACATGATGCGCGCCTATGGCACCAAGTCCATGAGCCAGATGCGACGGGTATTGCGTTATTACCCGGTCAGTGGCGCGCTCTGGCTGCTGGGGGCTGTGGCGATTACTGGAGCACCGCCTTTCGGGCTCTTCCTCTCGGAAATCACGATTCTGCGCGGCGGTATCCTGAGCGCCAATCCGTGGGCCGTGTGGGTGATGGCGACTCTGCTGATCCTTATTTTTATTGCCTTCATGAACCACTTCCGGCGCATGATCTGGGGGCCGGAACCGGAGCCCGGCGCGGTCCCAACCCTCAGGCTGTCCGTCTGGAATACCCTGCCCATGTGGCTGGCCTTTGTACCGATTCTGGTGCTTGGACTGTGGTGGCCGGAAGGACTGTGGCATTTCTTTCAGCAGGCTTTTCGGGTGCAACCATGAGTGCGGCCATGACCTATAACGATTGCGAACGGCGCCAGATATCGGCAGCGGAGCTCACGGCGGTCGCCACCGACTGCATAGCCGCCGGGATGCGCTTTCAGATGGCCTGGCATGACTGGGAGGAGGGTGTCTGTGTCGTGCGCTATCTGATCAGCCAAGGCAACCGGGTACCTTTTCTGCTGTTGGAGTTGCGTACGGACGAAACCTTGCCGTCCCTGGCCGCCGTCGTCCCCCTGCTCGGCTGGTATGAGCGGGAGATGCAGGATCTCGGTGGTCTGCACTTTACGGGGCATCCAGAGCCCTATCCCCTGGTGATTCACGAAGGATTTTCGCTGCCCCGCCCAGCGCTGGGGCGGGAGGGACCGGAAGGCCATCTGAGCGGTGCGTATGCACCACCCACCATGCCGGAAGTGCGGGGAGACCAGGTACAAGACCTCTATTGGGGGCCAATACGGGCCGACGTGGTAGAGACCGGGGAGTTTCACTTCTCTTACATCGGCGAAGCGATTCTCCACTACCATCCCCGGCTGTTTTTCAAACATCGCGGGATGGAAGCACGCTTTGCCGGTCAGCGTGCCGAGGCGGCCGTTTTTCTGGCGGAGCGGGTGTCGGGCGTCGGCAGCGTCGGCCATGCCCTGGCCTATTGTCAGGCCGTGGAGTCCGCCTGGAGTATCGAAGTACCCGCGCGGGCACAACTGCTGCGGGTGATTCTTGCGGAGTTGGAGCGCCTCTACAATCACTTCCACTATTTTGGCCTGCTGGCGAAGACGACGACGCTGAAAGTAGGCTCGGCGACGGGTTTTCTGCTGGAAGAACGGGTGAAGCAGGTGGCCGCGCAATTGACCGGGTCGCGATTCCTGCGCAGCCTGCTGACTGTGGGCGGGCTGCGCCGCGACCTCCAGGCGGAGCACCTGGCGAGTGTGCTGGAAAATATCATCGACGAAGGTGAAGCCTATCTGACCCGCTTGCACCAAACCGCCAGCCATCTCGACCGCCTGATGGGCACCGGAATTTTATCGAAGGAAGCCGCCTTTGATCAGGGGGCTACCGGGCCGGTGGCCCGTGCCTCCGGCCTCGACCGGGACCTGCGCCGCGACCATCCCTACGCCGCCTACAGTCACCTGCGCTTTAATGTGCCGGTGCGCGAAAAGGGCGACGCCATGGCCCGCAGCGAGGTTCGCGCGGATTCCCTGCGCGAGGCTATCGCCCTGCTGATGCAGGCCTCCGGACGCCTCAAGGCGGGTCCGGTGCGCGCTGAATACACCGTGCCACAGGGACAGCAGGAAGGCCTGGGCTGGACGGAAACGCCGCGCGGCTCGCTGTATTACAGCGTGCGGATCCGCGATGGCCGTCTCGAACGAGTGAAGATCAAATCACCCTCATTTTCCAACTGGCGGGTGTTCCCGCTCACGGTGCATGGCACCAACATGATGGACTACGCCATCAATGAGGCCAGTTTCGGCCTCACCATCGCCGGTTGCGACCGTTAGGAGGACAAAATGCCGGTATGGACCTGGACAGGATTAAAAGCGGGTAAAGCCGCGACCCGCTGGCCGCAGCGCGGTCCCGACGGGCAGGAGGGCGTGCTGGGCATGCCGCGCTGGGACCCGGCTGCCTGTCGCAGCGACTGCAATACTTGCGCCGCCGCCTGCCCCACGGGCGCTATCACCGTCGCCAACGGCACAGCGGTGGTCGATTACGGGCGCTGCATCGTCTGTCAGCGTTGCGTGGAGGATTGTCCAGAAGGGGCGATGACCAGCTCTTATGACTGGGCCTTCGGCGTGCGGCGGCGCGAAGACCTGATCTGGACTGCGGCACTGGATGGCCCCGAAGGACAGCAAGTGGGCAAGCGGGTGGCACGGAGCCTGCGCCGCAGCCTGCACATTCGTCATGTGGATGCGGGCTCCTGCAATGGCTGCGAGTCCGAAATCAGCGCCCTCGACAATCCGTTCTACAACCTCCATCGGTTGGGCATATTTTTTACCCCATCGCCGCGCTTTGCGGATTTACTCATGGTGACGGGTCCGGTAACGGCGCCCATGCGCGAACCGCTGCTGGCCACCTGGGAGGCGATGCCGGAACCGCGCCTGGTGCTCGCGACGGGCACCTGCGCGGTCTCTGGTGCGCCCATGGACGGTGGCTACGCGGGTGGCCATGGACTGAATGAACTTTTGCCGGTGGATGTCTGGCTGCCGGGCTGCCCGCCCAATCCCGCAGCCCTCATCCATGCGCTGCTCCTGCTGCTGGAACGGATGCCGCAACAGGTTCAGGGAGGCCATTATGGTGCTGGATAGTTTTTGCATCGCTGCTCTGCTCCTGGTTCTGACCATTGCCCTCGGTGTGCTGCGGCAGGGCTGGCTGGCGCGGATCACCCTGATTGTGGGTACACTGGCGACACTGATTGGCAGCGCCTCCTGCTTGCCGGACGGTTCGGCGACCGGTGCGCTGTGGTCGCTGGGCGATATTGCCGTGACCTGGCAACTCCAGCCCGCTGCGGCCTGGCTGCTGTTCTGGGGTGGACTGGCAGCGCTGGCGGCCTTTCTCTCCCCCAGTCGCGCCAAAAACCCCACCATCTGGATGGCCGGCGCAGCCGTTGCCTTACTCGGCAGTCTCGGCGTTGCCGGTTTGCAGGAGGGTGTCTCTTTTCTGATTGCCTGGGAGTTTTTGAGTTTCGGCGGGGCGGTCATGCTCCTCGCCGACGGCCTGCAGGAAACTCAACGCGGCGGGCAGGCCAGTCTCTATATGCTGGCCCTGCTGGAAATTGGCGCGGTGGCGCTGTTGCTCTGTCTGGCGCTGCTCGGCGCGAGCGATACGCAGTTTGTCGGCTGGGCGGCGAGCTGGTCCACTTATGGCACGGCGGCCTTCGGGGTGGCGGTCCTGTTCATTATCGGCTTCGGCGCCAAACTCGGTATTCTGCCCTTTTATGAATGGTATCCGGGTGCTTACGGGAGTGGCAGCGGTGCTTCGGGGGCGCTGCTTTCCGGCATTGTGCTGAACGTCGCGTATTTTGCCCTGGGACGGGCCATGCTCGACTGGTTGCCGGTCGGTGCCGCCACCGGGGTGGGCATTTTGCTGGTGTCCCTGGGGACGGTATCCGCCATCCTCGCTATTCTCTACGCCTTTCAACAGGAAGACTGGCGGCGCCTGCTGGCCTTTTCCACAGCGGAAAATGCGGGGCTGGCGGTGGTCGCGCTGGGTGCCGCCTCCCTCTTTCGGGCCGACGGCCTGTCCATGCTGACGACTCTGGCCTGGACGGTAGGCCTGATTCATCTCGGCGGCCATAGTCTGGCCAAAGGCGCGATGATGCTGAGCGCCGACCGGGTGGCGGCGGTGCGCGGCAATTATCAGATCGCGCAAAGTCGGGTACTGGCCCTCGCCCCTTGGACCTTGGGCATCGGCGCGCTGTTCGGGGCCATGAGTCTCGCCGCCATGCCACCCATGGCGGGCTTTGCCAGTGAATGGTATCTCTTTCAAACCGTGTTTCAGGATTTCCATCTGACTTCCTCTGCCGCGCGGGTGATCCTGGCGCTGGGCGGTGCCGGTCTGGCCCTGACCGCCGCCATTGCCCTGGCGACGATGGTCAAAGTCTTCGGCATCGGTCTGCTCGGACGGGAGGAAAATCCAGCCGAAGTCACGGGCCGCTGGCCGCTTCTGGGTCTGGGTCTTTTGGTGCTGGCCTATGCCGTGGCGCTGCCATGGACATTAGCGGCGCTGGTCCGGGACGGCTGGCCCGCCGTTCCCACCGCCGTGGCCGCCATGGTGCGCGGCCCGATACTGGTGCCATTGACCCCTCATTTCGCCTTTATTTCGCCACCTTTGCTACTGCTCATGGGGCTTGTACTGGCGCTGATTCCCCTGGGTTTGCTGGGCTGGAGCCAGCGCAGTCACGGCCGCCGCCGGGTACCCGTATGGGGTCACGGCCTGCGCCGGATACCGGCGGAAAATGCGGTGACCGCGCTGGCTTTTTCCAATGCACTGCGGGAATTTTACAGCTTTGTGTACCGGCCCAGCACCCATACCGAAAAAAGCCATACGGACCGCCATTATTTCGTTCATGAGGTGCACTTTAATTACAGTCAGGCCCCCGTCTTTGGACCCTGGTTATTCCGCCCGATGGTACGCCTGGTACAGCAGCTCAGCGACCGGATCGGTCTAGTTTTACAGAATGGTTCGCTCAATGCCTATCTCGCTTATATCGGGATATTGTTGATCGTTGTTTTTGCCAGCGTCTTTTATTTGTAGTGTGAAGGAGTAAAGATGTTCGCCACTTTCGGCTTCATTGCCCTGTTCGCCGTACTCGGCGCCTGGGCGCGTTATGGACAGACCTTGCTGGTGCAGACGGTGTTCGGCCGCGGTTTTCCCTGGGCAACCCTGAGCATTAATGTGCTGGGCTGTTTTATCATGGGCTTCCTGTTTTTTGAGACCTTGGAACGTATTTCGGTAAGCCCTGAATTACGCACCGGAATACTCACCGGCGGACTGGGTGCTTACACCACCTTTTCGACATTCTCCCTCGAAACGCTGGTGCTTTTTGAGAATGGCGAGGCCATCAAGGGCCTGCTCTATATGTTTACATCGCTGTTTCTGTGCGTCGGTGCCGCTTTTGTCGGGGCCTGGGTTTCCCGCAGCATCTGAGAGGTGAAGCATGACTACGGTATCTGTAGTGCGTATTTATATTAAAGAAGGCGATAAACATGACGGGCATAATCTCATGGAGGAAATCTTCCGCATGCTCCACGATCAGTACAAGGTGCATGGCGTTACCGCCTTTCGCGGTATCGCGGGCTTTGGCAGCAAAGGGGTAGTGCATGCCGACGATGTTCTGCGCCTCAATGTGCATTTGCCGCTGGTACTGGAGTTTTTTGATGAGCCAGAGACAGTGGATGCCGTGATGCCGCACCTGCAGGAAATGGTGCCACCGGGCCATATTCTGCGCTGGCAAGCCGATTGCGGTTGCGAATGAACCATCATTACTGCCCACTCTGTTATGCGGAGATTTCCATTGGTGCGATCATTTGTCCGGCCTGCGGGCGGAATATTGAGGACTGGGAACGCCACACGCCATATTACGACCGCTTGATCCGGGCGCTGAAAAACCCCCATTCCGAAGTACGGATGGGGGCTATTCTCAGCCTACAGAATCATGGCCGGGAAGCTGCCGCAGGGTCGTTGGCGGAATGCGCCATGAACTGGCCTATTGATGTGGTGCAGGGAATGGCCGTTGTCGAGGCCATCGCAAAATTACCGGACGGCGCCGAGAAAACCGCTGCCTTACGGCAATTACAGCAACATGAAGCCCATGCAATACGCGTTGCTGCAGGAGAACTGCTGGCAAAGAAGGAAACAGATCACTATGGTCATTCGACTTAAACAGTCAGTGGATGCACTGGCAGAGCGCGTCGTCCGTAAAACCGGTGAATACCCGCGTATCGGCGTAGCGCTGTGGATATGCCACAACGGATCAGCCCATGTTGTGCCTTTGAAGGATTCCGTGCTGTCCGGCCCAGGCCCTGCTGGACCCTGCCTGTTGATTGGTCATTATCGGGCACCTTGTGAACCTGAAAATATTGTCGAAGATATTGAGTGGGTGGTACGTGCCGTCCGCATGGGACAGCTACATTAGAATCACAGGGAGCACTTTATAAAATGCGTATCAGAAGGCTTGTACTGGATGTCGATAAGGCTTTTGCTCAGCCCAGTTTGTTCGATATTGCCGCGGCCATCGAAAAAGTCAGCGGTGTGGAGGGTTTTAATATTTCGGTGGAAGAAGTCGATCAGGAAACGGTCGGCACACTGATCAATGTGGAAGGTGACAATATCGATTATATCGGATTGCTTGCGGCCATCGAAAAAAGTGGTGCTGCCGTGCATGGTGTCGAGGAAATTGTCGTCGGTGATCGCATGGTCGATTACCGGCGACGGGCCAGCAAATGAAAATATCGCGCCGGGAGATATTCCCCATAGTACTCGGTCTCGCCGACGGAACCTGCACGGCGCTGGTGCTGGCCAGCCAGAAGATGATGACGGGCGGCATCGATGTCTGGCAGGCCTTTCGCATTGGCATCATCACCTCGGCATCGGGCTTTTTGCCCTTATGGATGGCGGAATATGCGGGACTACGCAGCGATCTGGTCAGGATGGCGAAGCAGCTGAATATGGCTTCTGCCCATGCGCTGCAAAAAAGCGACCTGGGCCTGCAAACCCTGCGTAATTCCTGGTTTATGGCGAGCCTCGCCACCACCAGCAGTTTCGGCGGCGCGGCGATACCACTGACGCTGGCCGTACTCTTTCCGCGGTGGATTTATCTGCCACTTTTTGCTGCCAATCTCACCCTGATGACGGTGGGTCTGGTGCTCGGTTACTGGGTACAAGGCGCACGCTGGAAATGGGCGCTGGGACTGATGGGCATTGGCGATGTGCTGGCGGTGCTGGGCTACAAGGTGGGTTTCTCATGATCTGCAGGCGGCACCCATGACAGCCCTGTGGACACATTTCGCATTAAACCTCGCGCAGGTCGCTTTTTTGCTGATTTTCGCGCCCTTGGTCGAAGGCGTTTTGCATCGCCTGGAAGAAATCATTCAGGGCAAACGCGGACCCAGCATCTGGCAGACCTACCGGGATATCTGGAAGCTATTCGGCAAAGATGAAGTCATCTCCGAGGAGTCCACCTGGGTATTCCGTTTCGCGCCGATTGTCGCTTTTGTCATGCCGATGTTTGTGGTGCTGCTGATTCCGGCGCTGACTGCCTACCCCCTCTTTTTTGCCTTCATGGGGGATATGGTCGCGGTGGGCTTTCTGATGGCTGTTTCCGGGTTTTTTGTCGCGCTGGCAGGCATGGACACGGGCAATGTCTACGCCGCAGTGGGCGCCAGCCGCACCCACATGGTCGGTTTTCTGGCCGAACCGGTGTTCATCATGGTGTTTTTCAGCGTGTCCTATGTGGCGAACAGCACCATCCCCTATTTCGTGAATGCCACTTGGGGGGCATCGTGGGGCAGCATGCTGCAACCCTCGCATTTGCTGGTGATTCTCGCCTTTTTCCTGCTCATTCTCGCGGATGAGGGCCGCATTCCGGTGGATAGCGCCGCAGGCAAGGTGGAAATCGCCATGATCGGCCACTCCAAAGGGCTAGAATATTCGGGTACCAGCGCGGCGCTGATGAAATGGGGCGGGACAACCAAACTGATGGTGCTGGCCCTGGTCTTAGTCAATGTGCTGGTGACGCCGTGGGGCCTTGCGCAACACACACAGTGGACGGCCATTCTCGCGGCAGTGGGTCTGGTACTCCTCAAACTGCTGGTTTTTGTGATGGTCCTCGCCCTCATCGAAACCACCCTCGCTAAACTACGGCTCTTCCGGATCTCCGAGTTTCTCGCAGTGGCCTTTGTGATTTGCCTCTTCGCGGTCAGCGTGCGGCTGGTGGGGCTTGGCTGATGAATACCACCGTGAGCCCCCTCGCCTTCAGCCTGGACGGCTCCATCGCCGCCCTCTTCGTCGTGCTCGGTCTCGGGGTAATGGTATCCCGGCAGATGCTGGGGTCCCTGCGCTTTTTCATGTGGCAATCCGTCGCGCTGACGGCCTCGGCACTGGTGCTGGCCGATGCTTTGCAGGCCATCAATCTGCTCTGGGTGGCGCTGATCACCTTCAGCACCAAGGTCATCGCGGTGCCGCTGGTACTGCGCTGGGCTGCCGGAGAGGAAATCTATGGGCGGCGCGAAGTGGATCAGGCTCTGAGCATTTCGGCCTCGGTACTGGTGGCGGCGATACTCGCGCTGGTGGGCTGGTTCGCGGTGGCGCCGGTACTGCCAATCCTCCATGGCACACCGTTTGCGCTGCTAAATTTGCCCACCGGCCTGATCATGGTGCTCTGGGGCGCCTTTACCGTCGCCCTGCGCCGGGAAAGTGTCGCCCAGTTGATGGGTCTCCTGATCATGGAAAACGGGGCTTTCTTCGGCTCCATCGCCATCGTCCACAATCTGACGGTCATTGCCGAGATTGCTGCGGCGGTGGACGTACCGATTGTCGCGCTGGTCATCGGCCTGCTGATTCGCAGTATCCGCCGGGTGACCGGCACCACGCGGGTGGGCGGCATGGATACACTCCATGAACGCTAGCTGGCTACCGGCACTCATCCTGCTCATGCCCTTCGTCGGGGCGCTGCTCGCCCTATTGAATCGGCGGGCCGCACCCTATATGACCCTGCTGGCGGCGGCAATCACTCTGATACTCGCCATACTGGCGGCGCTACAAGTGGAAAGCCACGGCCTGCTGACCGGAACGGATGGTCTCTTTGCGCTGGATGCCCTCGGGGCGCTCTATTTGCTGCCGGTGAGCTTCGTTTATTTTACCTCATCCCTCTATGCCATTGGTTATCTCCGGGCACGCCGTCAGGAACATCCCGCAGGAACGCCGCCTCGTTACCGGGAATATTTCCCCCTGATGAACATCTTCGCGCTGGTGATTTTAGCCGTGCCGCTGGTCGCCAACCTTGCTCTGATGTGGATTGCCATTGAGCTGACCACGGTATTCTCGGCCTTTCTGGTGGCTTATGAGGACCGTGCCGAAGCGCTGGAAGCGGCATGGAAATACGTGGTCTTGACCAGTATGGGGGCGATGATCGCGTTGCTCGGCGTGCTGATGCTCTATTACGGCACCCACGCCGTCGACCAACCGCCTACCTGGGACGGACTGCTGAAGGCGGCTCCGCAAATACCCGCGCCCCTGTTGCTCCTCGCTTTTGTCCTCTGGCTGATCGGCTTCGGCGCCAAAACCGGGCTGGTGCCCATGCATACCTGGCTGCCCGATGCCCACAGCCAGGCTCCGGCTTCGGTCTGTGCCGTGCTCTCCGGCGTCGAGACCAGTGCTGCCCTCTACATGCTCTTGCGCATCTATCCGGTGCTGGCATCCAACTCCGGCGTTCATGATCCGGCGGCCTGGTATATGGCGGCAGGACTCATCACCGTCGGCAGCGCCGCCTTCATGCTTTTGCAGGTCCATGATTTCAAGCGGATGTTTGCCTACTCCACCATCGAGCACATGGGGATCATTCTGACCGCCTGTGGCATCGGCGCCGCCGTCCACGAGCAGGGCACGGTCTATCAGCTCTTCGCCCACGGCTTTACCAAGTCGCTGTGCTTTTATGCGGCGGGACTGGCGGGGATCGTCTTCGGCACGCAGGAAATCGCCAAGGTGCGCGGCCTCATCAGTCGCGCACCCGCAGTGGGCTGGGCTCTGGTGATCGGTACCCTGGCCATTGCCGGGGCGCCACCCTTCGCGCTCTTTCTGTCGGAGTTCGAGATTCTCTACACGGGTTTCCGCACCGGCCAGTATCTGCCCACCGGTTTGCTCACCGCCTTCATCGTGCTGGCCTTCATCGCCCTGGCCTACCAAGCCTCGCGCATCGCCTTCGGGGAGCCCGCCACCGCAGCCGATGGCCGACCGCTGCCTAAGGTGCGCCTGCCGCGTACTAGCCTGGCGGCCATGGCCATGGCCATTATTCCGGTCTTTATTTTCGGCTTTTATCTGCCACCGCCCCTCGCCCATCTGGTACACCAGGCGGCATACCTGCTGGAGGTCCACGGATGACGGCCGGTGCGAAAATCAGTGACTGGTTGCAGCAGCAGACGGACGTCACGGTACGCGAGATTTATGCGGGCTGGCTGCAACTCGGCTGTAAGGCCGATCAACTCGTCACCCTGACCACTGCACTGGTCAACCACTGGCGGGCGGAGTTTGCCACCCTGCTGGTGGAAGAGACCTCAGCGGAAGCCCCCCTCGCCGTGCATTATCTTTTCTATCTGCCGGAAGACGGTTGCCTGATCGAACTGAAAATTCTGGTACGTCCGGGGGAGGAATTGCCCGCCATCAGTGACACCGTCCACGCTGCTGACTGGCACGAGCGCGAGGCCTGGGATTTATACGGCCTGCGTTTCAGCGGGCATCCCTTCCTCGGCGACTTTGTACTGCATGACGACGACTGGCCGGAGGGCCTCGACCCCATGCGACACCGTTTCGATGGTCGTCGACGGCCCGACGTGCATGGCTCCGGAGCAAACTGGGTGCCGCCGAAAATTCTCCAGGAGGAGGGCTCCATCATCTTCCCCATCGGTCCGGTCTGGGGGGATTTCAACGAATCCGGCCTGTGGCTGCTGGAGACCCCGGGCGAGCAGATTCGCTATCTGCATACTCGCCTCTTTTACAAATACCGGGGCGTCGAGAAGATTGCCGAAGGGCAGACGGCGGATCGCGCCTTGCTGCTGGCCGAACGCTTTGCCGGGGCTTCCGCTTTCGCTCACGCCTGGGCCTATTGTCAGGCAGCAGAGCGAATAGGCGATTGCACGGTGCCCGCCCGCGCCCAGAGCCTGCGCCTGATCATCGCGGAACTGGAACGCATCCGTCATCACGCAGCCAATATTGCGGAAATCGCCGGCTCCACGGCACTGTCCGTGGCCAAGGCCATGGCCCAGGAAATTGTCGAAGACCTGTTGCGGCTCAGCGCGCGGCTTTGCGGACATCGTTATTTCTTCGGTTTGCTGACGCTTGGTGGCTTGAACTTTGATCTGGACCCTGCGCAGCTCACCCTATTGGCCGAGACCCTGCCGACGCTGAATGGGCGCATGCGAGAACTGGAGCGTCTGCTGGAAAACAGCTCCAGTTTTCTCGACCGTATTGAGGAAATGGGCGCCCTGAGCCCGGAGCTCGCCCACACCTATGGCGTGGTCGGTCCCATCGCCCGTGCTTCGGGACGGGTCATCGACCTGCGTCGTACCCTGCCGTACGGCAACTACCAGACACTGCCCATGGACATCCCGGTAGAGCAGGAGGGAGATGGTTATGCCCGGCTGCGGGTCCTTTTTGCCGAGAGCCGG
>NZ_DAHVHY010000018.1 GCF_027322205.1 Acidithiobacillus sp. | reverse complement strand
TCCCCATCACCCCGGTGATGATGCCGCCCGCCCGAAAGCTGATCACCTGGGGTGCCAGATTGGAAAAATCATTGGAGGGGGAGACCACGTTGGCACCCATGTTGATGCTGGTTTGCGCCAGTAGAATGGCCCCCATGGCGATCACCAGAATCCAGCCGTTCTGGCTGATGGCCGGAATCAGCGTGATGGGATTCCACAGGGTTTTATGAAAAATACCCATGGCCGCGGCCGTCACAAAAATGCCGATGAAGCTGGTGCCCACCATCCCCAGCGGCAAACCGATGGACTGCCCCAGCATCTGCGCCCTCTGCGAGCGGGCGAAGCGGGTGAAATCCGGGATATTCAGACTCAGGGTTGCCCAATAGCCCATATTCGCGGCGAGACCGGGCCAGAATATTTCCCAAAAGGTGTGCGTAGAGGGTTTTGCCAGTAGATCCGAGTTACCTAACACCGCCGTAAAACCCTGTCCGGCGATCAGCGCCCAGAGGAAGAGCAGCAAAAGCAGTACGATCAGCATTGGCGCGGCCATGGTTTCAAAGCACTTGATCGCGCGCATTCCCCGCAGGACAATGGCCATTTGCAACGTCCAGAACAGGCCAAAGGCGATAAACTGATGACCACGGATCTGCGCCCACGGGCTCCAGAAATGGGTCATCAGTGCCGATAGCGCCAGTCCACCCAGCCAGGTCTGAATACCGAACCAGCCGCAACCCACCAGACCGCGCGCCATGGCCGCCACCTTGGCGCCCACGGTCCCGAACGATGCGCGGACAAAAACCGGGAAAGGAATGCCATAGCGCGCACCCACATAGGCATTGAGCAGCATGGGAATCAGCACCAGCAGGTTGCCAAGCGTTACGGTGAGCAACGCCTGCCACCAGGTCATCCCCGCCATCATCAATCCGGACGCCAGAGTGTAGGTGGTGAGGACGGCGGACATGCTGATCCAGAGCGCCGTGATGTTCCAGGTGTTCCAGGTCCGTTCCGCGGCACCCAAGGGGGCAAAGTCTGGATTGTAGAGAGGAGAACCCGCCACCTCCGCCTTCAGGCTGGCCAGCGTCGCCCCCTCCGGGACGACAATCGCCGACCAGGAGGTCTGCCGGGTATCGCGCGGCGCGGTCATTTCAATGATCCGGCCGACCACGGTTCACGATCCGGGCCGGATGGCGGTCATTGTGCTGTTGCTGGGCGCGCATGAAAGGGGCAAACGCCGGACGCGAAACATAACGACCCGCGCCGGGTTCCACCTGCAGGCGACCGTGCGCAAACACCACTTTCCCCTGACTTATGGTATATACGGGGCCACCACTGACTTCCATACCCTCAAACACGTTGAAATCGACCTGCTGATGCTGGGTTTCCGCGGCGATCGTCCGGCGCAACTGCGGGTCCCAGACGACGATATCCGCATCGCCGTCCGCCTGAATCACTCCCTTGCGCGGATAGATGTTAAAAATCCGGGCGGCGTTGCTGGAAGTCAGCGCCACAAAATCGTTGGCCGTCAGGCGCCCCATATTCACGCCATGGTGCCAGAGCACCGCCATCCGGTCCTCGACACCGGCGGTGCCGTTGGGAATCCGCGCGAAATTCTCCTGACCCATGGCCTTCTGGTCCCCGCAGAAGCAGCAGTGATCGGTCGCGGTGGTCTGCAGAATACCGCCGCTCAAAGCCTCCCACAGGGCTTCCTGATGCGGACGCGGACGGAAGGGTGGGCTCATGACGTGCGCCGCGGCGCGCTTCCAGTCCTTGTCGTAGTACACCGATTCGTCAATCAGTAAATGCTGGGTCAGGCATTCGCCGAAGACCCGCTGCCCCTGACGGCGCGCGCGCGCAATGGCGTCCACGGATTCGATAGTCGAGTTGTGAACCAAATAAATGGGCACCCCAAGAATACCGGCGATCTGAATCACCCGGTTCGCGGCCTCTCCTTCGACTTTGGGGGGGCGCGATTGGGGATGCCCCTCCGGACCAACGATGCCCTTTTTCAGCAAGAGTTTTTGCAGATAGTCGACCAGTTCGCCATTTTCGGCATGCACCGTCGGCAGCGCACCCAGGGCCAGCGCGCGCGGGAAACTCTGGGTGAGCACGCCATCATCGGCCATGATGGCCCCTTTATAGGCCATGAAATGCTTGAAGCTATTGATCCCCCAGTCACGCACCAAAGTACCCATGTCTTCATACACCGATTCGTCCCACCAGGTGATGGCGACGTGAAAGGAGTAGTCGGCACAGCTCTTTTCCGCCCACGCGCGCCACTTATGGTAGGCATCCAGGAGGCGTTCGCCGGGATTGGGAATGACGAAATCAATGATCATGGTGGTGCCGCCCGCCAGTGCCGCCGCCGTGCCGCTGAAAAAATCCTCGCTGGCGACCGTGCCCATAAAGGGCAACTGCATATGGGTGTGGGGATCGATGCCGCCGGGCAGGACCAAGCAGCCGCTGGCATCGACGATCTCCATCCCCTGTGACGCGCTGAGCCCCGGCTCGACGGCGACGATCTTTCCGGCCTCGCAATAAACGTCGGCGGCAAAACTCCGGTCGGCATTGACCACGGTCCCGTTTCTGATCAGTAGTGACATCGACTAGTCTCCCTGGCCTTCGCCACTCGGGCGCGGTGCCATCGGATTGTTGGGATGTTGTGTCCAGTTCATGGGCTGTGCGGTGATGGGCACACCCGTGCGCGGATCGACACCACTTGCCATGGCTGCCATGCTGATGCAATCACTGACCGGGCAGACCGCAACACAAAGATTACAGCCGACACAGTCTTCGGCACGCACCTGGTAACGCCCGCTATCCGCGACGCGACCAATAGCCTGATGGGAAGTATCCTCACAGGCGATATAACAGCGACCACAACCAATGCAGCGATCGACGTCAATTTGAGCTTTCGTGACAAAATTGAGATTAAGCTGGCTCCAGTCGCTGACATTGGGGACCGCCCGCCCGATAAAATCTTCCAGGCGGGTATGACCCTGCTCGGTCATCCAGGTCTGCAGGCCGCCCACCAGGTCCTCGATAATGCGAAACCCATAGAGCATCGCTGCCGTACAAACCTGAACATTGCTTGCACCCAACGCCATGAATTCTGCCGTGTCGCGCCAGGTACCGACGCCCCCTATGCCCGAGATGGGAAGACCAGCGAGGGTGGGATGCCGGGCAATTTCCGCCACCATATTCAGGGCGATGGGTTTGACCGCCGGTCCGCAGTAGCCGCCATGGGTCCCCTTGCCATCCACGGTCGGCATGGGGGCCATCCGCTCCAGATCGACACTGACGATGGAGTTGATGGTGTTGATCAGCGATACCGCATCGGCGCCACCCGTCTGTGCCGCCACCGCACCCCAGGTGATATCGGTCACGTTGGGCGTTAGTTTGACGATCACCGGTAGCCCCGTGTGCGCCTTGGCCAGGCGCGTTACCATTTCGACCAGTTCGGGCGCCTGCCCCATGGCGGAGCCCATACCACGCTCCGACATCCCATGGGGACAACCCAGATTGAGCTCAATCCCGTCGGCGCCCGTGGCCTCGACACGCGGCAGCCATTCCGCCCATACCGACTCCTCCAGAGGGAACATCACCGACACCACCACCGCCCGATCGGGCCACTGCGCCTTGATTTCCGCAATCTCGCGCAGATTGCTCAGGATGGAGCGGTCACTGATCAGCTCGATATTGCTGAAACCCTGCACCCGGCGATTGTCGCCCTGCCAGAAGCCATAGCGGGGGCCGTTTACGTTCACCACCGGCGGATCGATGCCCAGCGTCTTCCAGACGACACCGCCCCAACCCGCTTTGAAGGCGCGCTGCACATTCACCGCGCGGTCGGTCGGCGGCGCCGAGGCCAGCCAGAAGGGGTTGGGTGAACGGATACCGACAAACTCGGTGCTTAAATCAGGTTTCATGGCGCAAATCTCCAAGCATCGATAGCACCGCCCGCTTAGCATCGGCAACAGCATGTACGGTCAGATCGTCACTGCGCCCCACGCAATCACCGGCCGCCCAAACACCCGGCAGACTGGTGCGAAAATCCGCATCTACGGCAATTTTTCCGTGCGCATCCAGCTGCAGGGACGCGCCATCCTCACCCCAGACTTCCGGGTTGAAACGCTGGCCAATCGCCGTAAATACCTGATCTACCGCCCAGCGCAGGGGTTGTCCCTGATCAACGCAGCGCTCATCCTGCAATACAGTGGGCTGCAACCAGATCGCCACACAGTCACCACCTTCTCCTTCAATCCGCAATGGGCGCCGGAAATGATGAATGAGGACCCCCTGATCCCGGGCCAGTTGCTGCTCCCTGGCGCTGGCGCCCATCGCCTCGGGACCACGGCGATAGCACAGATGCACCTCCTCGGCCCCCAACAAGCGAATTTGCACAGCGATATCCATGGCGGTCATGCCCCCGCCGATCACCGCCACCTTTTGTCCGACCGGCACAGGTTCACCCCGGCGCATCCGGGCGATAAAAGGCACCGCGGGGAGCACTCCGGCAAGATCTTCACCAGGAATCTGAAGGCGATGCTGCCCCTGCAATCCGAGGGCCAGAAAAACGGCGTCATAGTCGCTGCGCAATTGCGCGAGGGCGATATCCCGGCCCAAAGCCATACCGCAGCGCAACTGAATGCGATCCCCGGTCAACAGATGGGCGACTTCGTGCTGCGCCGCGTCATCCAGCATCTTGTAGGCGGCAATGCCACTTTCATTGAGTCCGCCAGCCCGCGCTTGTGCCTCGAAGAGATCCACCGCAAAGCCCTCGCGAGCAAGCAAATAGGCACCGGCAAGCCCGGCCGGACCCGCGCCCACTACCGCGATTTTTTGCGCTCGCACCTCTGCTGTGGCCGCGGGAAAGAGGTCAGGCGACGCCTGCGCCATAGACAGACGCTGCAAGCGCCCAATACGCACCGGCCCCCCCTCCTCGCCCTGGCGCACACAGGACTGTTCGCAGAGGGATTCCACGGGGCAGACCCGCGCGCAGGACCCTCCCAGCGGATTGGCCTGCAGGATACGTTCTGCCGCCCGGGCGGGCTGCCCCACGGCGATCGCCCGGATAAAGCCGGGAATGTCGATATCCGTCGGGCAAGCGGTTACGCAAGGGGCGTCATGGCAGTAGTAACAACGCTCCGCCTCCATTGGCGCTTCACTCGCCGGAAGCACCTCCTCCAGCGGACGGAAGCGCGCTTCCAGCAACTCCGGGCTGAGTATTACGGTAGATAACGACATCGCTTCCTCTGCCTATGGCCGACAGAGATCGCCGTACATATCCGGCCGCCGATCCCGATAAAACTGCCAGAGGTCACGCACTTCCGCGATCTGCCCGAGATCCAGGTCACTGACCAGCACCTCTTCCTGATCGCGGCTCGCCTTGGCGATAATCTGTCCACGCGGATTGGCAAAATAGCTCTGCCCGTAAAACTCGCCGATGTTCCACGGCGCTTCGGTACCGATGCGATTGATCGCGCCGACAAAATACCCATTGGCGGCGGCATGCGCCGGTTGCTCCAGCGTCCAGAGATACTCGGACAAACCGGCCACCGTCGCCGAAGGATTCAGCACGATTTCCGCCCCGTTCAGGCCCAAAGCCCGGGCACCCTCCGGGAAATGACGGTCATAACAGATATACACACCGATTTTCGCGTAAACCGTCTGAAAAACCGGATATCCGAGATTGCCGGGCCGGAAAAAAAACTTCTCCCAGAAACCCTGCACCTGGGGAATGTGGGTCTTGCGGTACTTGCCGAGATAACTGCCATCGGCATCGATCACCGCCGCCGTGTTGTAATAAACTCCGGCCATTTCCCGCTCATACACCGGCACGACGATCACCATCTGATGCTTCTGGGCAAGCTCCTGCATCAGACGGATCGTCGGGCCATTGGGGACTTCCTCGGTCAAACCATACCAGCGAGTATCCTGACTTGGGCAAAAATACGGTCCATAAAACAGTTCCTGCATACATAATATTTGTGCCCCCTGCGCCGCCGCCGCCGCGATGTGTTGCAGGTGGCGGGCGATCATTTCTTCCTTGATTTGTGCCGGTGACAGTGATTCGGCCTCCGCCGTTTGCGCGGCTTGAATGAGGGCGGTACGAACAATTTGGCTCATGGCTGACCTTCCTGAGAGGCTAAGATGATTCCTGGTGTAAATAACGGCCAATAGCTTTCTAAAATAATCATGCAATGCGTATGCCAAGGTTGGCAAAGCTACAGAGGCAATCAATAAAACATGTATATTGCACTGTTTTCAATGGTTAATATTACATTAATACCTTGGCAGATACTCACCTGGCAAACAGCCCATAGGCATAACGTGAACATTTTATTCATCAACCAAGTGCCGTAATGCACCAACAAAAAGCAGCCGCACCCCTTGTTGCACCAACATGGTGCGGAATATTATAATCAACAATGTATGGTCGCCCAATGTGCAGTACTGCAATAGATACTTGCGTCGTCCTCTATTAAGGCATGAATTTTGCCTAATATCGTCAACACCCTAAGCCGCTCCACCTCACTTGGATAGACCATGGACGAACTGACTAAAACCGCACCACTTGCTAACCCCGCCTGCTGGCTGCCTTTCACGGCAAATCGTGCTTTTCTCCAACAACCCCGGCTCCTGAGCCGGGCGCGAGGCATGTATTACTGGACACCAGATGAACGTCCCATTTTGGACGGCACCGCCGGCCTCTGGTGTGTCAATGCCGGACACTGTCGCCCGGAAATCAGCGCGGCCATTGCCCAACAAGCCGCGGAAATGGATTTCGCGCCCACTTTTCAGATAGGCCATCCCCTGGTCTTCACTCTGGCGAAGCGCCTGATCCAGTGGATGCCCTCTGCCCTGAATCATGTTTTTTTCACCAACTCCGGATCCGAATCTGCGGATACGGCCTTAAAAATCGCGCGCGCCTACCACTTCAACCGGGGCGAACCGGAGCGCACGCTCTTTATTGGCCGCGAGAAGGCTTATCACGGTGTCGGTTTCGGCGGGCTCAGTGTCGGTGGCCTACCGCGCAAC
The DNA here is from genome assembly GCF_027322205.1 of Acidithiobacillus sp. Lineage (GTDB taxonomy): Bacteria > Pseudomonadota > Gammaproteobacteria > Acidithiobacillales > Acidithiobacillaceae > Acidithiobacillus. The sequence continues at coordinate 27,392 of NZ_DAHVHY010000018.1, read as the reverse complement.
AAGGAAGCGTTCGGACCGCTGCTGGAAGCGGATTTTTTACCCCACACCCTGGATCAAAGCCGCAATCGCTTCGACCAGGGGCTGCCAGAGTGGGGAGAAGACCCCGCCCTTGCTCTGGACGAAATTGTCCGGCGCCATGGTGCCGAGCGCATCGCGGCCGTCATTGTTGAACCGGTTGCGGGGTCTGCTGGAGTCATCGTTCCTCACCGGGATTATCTGCGGCAACTGCGTGAAGCCTGTGATACACATGGTCTCTTGCTGATTTTTGACGAAGTCATTACTGGCTTCGGCCGTTTGGGGACCCCTTTCGCCACGGATTATTTCAGCGTCACTCCCGATCTCCTGACCACCGCCAAGGGGCTGACCAATGCCGCCGTTCCCATGGGGGCCGTCTTCGTCAGTGACGCCATTTATCAGGCCTTTATGCAGGGCAGCGATCGTGGCATCGAACTCTTTCACGGCTATACGTATTCGGGTCACCCCCTGGCCTGTGCGGCGGCTCTGGCCGCCCTGGACATTTACGAACAAGAGGGGCTTCTGACCCGCGGCGCAGAACTGGCACCCTACTTTGAAAAAGCCATTCACAGCCTGCATGAATTACCCAAAGTTATCGATATCCGCAACATCGGCATGATGGCCGCCATCGATCTGGAAAGCCTTCCCGATGCCTTTGGCGCACGTGGCATGGCCGCCTTGCAAAGCGCTTTCGACAAGGGTCTGCTGATTCGCACGACAGGTGACACCATTGCCTTATCTCCTCCCCTGATTATTCAAAGGGACGCAATCGACGAAATCGCCGACATACTCCGCAACGTCATCGGCAATTTACGCTAAGGACAACACACCCCGGAACTCACCGCCTTTTTTGCATCATTTCTCGGATTATCTATTTTGCATCATTTCTCGGATTATCTATAATGTGGAAACCCTATCCATTTGGATTCTTACCCATGAGCAATAGCGATGACATTGGCCACCGTCTTCTGTTGGTGCGCAAAATTTACGGCCTGACCCAGCGCGAGTTATCCCGGCGCGCCGGCGTTACTAACGGTGCCATATCCCTGATTGAACAAAATCGGGTCAGCCCTTCTATCAGCTCGCTTAAAAAAATTCTTGATGGCATTCCCATGTCCATTGCCGAGTTCTTTACCTTGGACTTGGTACCTTCCGATGAAGTTTTTTTCCGTGCCGACGAACTGCCCGATATCGCCATGGATCCCAAAATCATCATGAAACTTTTAGGGCGCCGATCCAAAGGCCGGGCCATGCAGATCATGCACGAATATTATGAGCCGGGCGCCGATACCGGTGAAGCCATGCTGCGCCATAACGGTGAAGAGGGTGGCATCATCGTCCGGGGCACGATTCAACTGACCATTGGTGACAAGGTGCAAAGCCTTTCTCCCGGTGATGGATACTACTTCGATAGTCAGCTCCCGCATCGCTTCGTCAATGCGGGGCATGAAATCTGTGAAATAGTCAGCGCCAACTCACCCCCCAGCTTCTGACCACCGTCAATCCCAGCGCGTAAAAAACTTGAGTGATGCTCCGACAACCAACCTGCGGCATCACGCTGAGTTTTTACCCTAAAAAACCATTTTTACGGTTCCGAAGAAGGAGCGCGGCATCATCGGCTCCGCTTCTAAATAGTTGCCGGGCTGATTGATATAAGGGAACTGCTTTTCCAGCACCGAGGCTTCGGAGTTCAGGAGATTCACTCCACTCAGGCTGAGCGTCACATTTTTGAATCCGTACTGATGTATCCGAAAGGTATGCGCAAGATTGAAGTTCATGGTCGCATAGGCGGGCATACTGATGGAAGTTGGTGCACCCGTACTGGCCTCAATATATTGCGGGCCGACCAGATTGCCGTACAACCGGGCGCGCGTACCCATGTAATGCCCTTCTATCCCCATACCCGCAAGGTAAGTCGGGGTATTGGCCCGCGGCTCTCCAATGCTGGTGGCAACTCCATAGGCGCTTGACGAGTTTGAGGTGTAATGCGCCGCCTGAAGCGAGTAGTTCCCATAAAGCGATATATAATTATCTAGCGCGTAAGCAGTGGCAATGTTAATGCCCTGATACGATGAAGAACCGATATTGTACTCATAAGTCAGCCCTGTTGTTGTATCATAGTAGGAACTGAACGTATGTGCGAAGTCTGAGCGATAGAAAGAAATGCTCGCATCAAGGCCATCATGTTTGTAAGCCGCCCCAAACTGGTACGTGTTGACTTGCTCCGGTTTTATCGTCACCGGCGTCGATGGCGATGTCGAGGTGGCATTACTATCAGCCGCATAAAATGCAGTGATGTTCGGATACTTGTACCCGACCGCATAGTTGGCATACAGCGTTACCGCTTTTATCGGCTTATACTGGATGCCGGCGTATGGACTCACCTCACTGTAAGAGCGGCCACTGCTGGCACCTACGGTGTAGTAGTACCCCGGTACATCATTGATATGCGTGCTTACCGTCTCATATTTCAGACCAGGGGTAATCGCCAAAGAGCGCGTCAGCTTGATTTTGGCTTGCGCATAGAGCTTACCGTACAGACGCCATGCGTGCTCATTCCAGAGGTTATTGTAACCGGCCACTTCGGGGACATTCGGGCTTCCGTAAACATAGTCCCGAGAATGATACAGAGAGACCGCGCCCAGCCCTCCAGCTTTCAAGTCCACATAATGACTGAGCCACTCGACAGAAGGATTAAACCCGAAAGTATTTGTGGTATAGCTATAACTGTGATAATTATCCCCGTTAATAGTTTGCGCCTGACATGCCGCAGAATTGTTACCGGCAAAATCATTCCCCGAATACTGGCAGACGGTTTGTGCCGGGTTCAGATAAAAAGTGACAAAACTGTTGTAAGGCGAATTGGCACTGGGATTCACATATTCCAAACGATTGGAGTTGGTGTAGGCATAAAATCCCTTGACACCAAAAACAGCGTGAGAAGATATAAGCGTTTTATTCTGCACAATAGCCATCATGTGTTCCGCCGTGCTATTCGCGTAGGTGAAAGACAGTGGCCACTGATAATAAGGTCCATACTGCTGCAACAGCGCGGTCGGCATTCGCGCGGCGGTGGCACCTTGGTTTTTATTCAGCAAAAATATGACTGACCATTTTGAGGTCGGCGAAATTTGCGGCAAATCATAGGCCGCATAGTAGGAGTACTCGCGATCAGGACTGTGGTCCAGGTAGCCTGCGGTCTGCCGCGAAGAGAATCTCAGCAGGAGATTACCATAGCCAGGACTTACGCCAGTGTTGACCTCAGCACCATAGCTGCGCGTGTTAAAAGAACCAAAACCAGCAAATACCGACTCGTAACGTTTTGCCGACGGAATCTTCGGAAGATAATCAATATTTCCGCCGATAGCCCCGATGGCGTTGATATCCGGAGCCGGTGTACCGTAAGTCACCCGGACACCTGAGGTCTCACCCAGGGTGACCGGGATGAGATTCGTCAAGTCTGCATAATTATTATTTCCGCCGGACAAGCCACCGTTGAACAGATCAGCAATGGGCAAGTTATCAAAGGTATAGCCCACCTGCGTTTGGGAGAAGCCACGCACCGAAATGTGCGTCTTAACCCCGATGGGATTGGTGCTGGTAGCATTGACCCCAGGTACAAAACTCAGAATGGTAGAGGCATTTTGCGTAGACTCCTGACCCTCCAGAAACTTTTGGGGGATGAGTGCGGTTTCAGCACCATAGACGGGTTTGACCTGGGTAAGCGCCGCTTTCTCGACGATTCTCAGCAAATTCTTAGAAACCGACTTAATCTTGTAGACTTTCTTTGCCGGATGCGGGGTCGCCGTGGTAGGCGTAGCCGCGTCCACCGGCTGCAGCGAGCTACCCAGAAATCCTGTCGCCATTAACAACAGGCTTTGTCTCAAAAGGCGTTTATTGGCTTTGTTCATTATCGGCTCCTGTAGTTATACCAACACATCAATAACAAGCAGCATACGTGCCATACCTGCTTGTTTGCCCAAACAGCGAGACCGCGCCTTTTGTCGCTCCATCATGGTGCAGGGAGGCATTATTCGCCCCAAAATGGAGCAACCAGCGCCGATCCCAGCTTGCTGACAGAACATTGCCTGCCTCTGTTGTTGTATAATGGCCATTTACAACGCACGATTAAAGTGCTATTTTTTTGCCAATGCGTCACATAAAACGCAACGCTCAGGGCTTTGCCATGAAACATCTGCGCCTCTTTACCTACATCGATACCATTGTCAAAGAAGGATCGGTACGTCGTGCGGCTGAAAAGCTGCACATTACAGCATCGGCACTGGACCGCCGCGTTCAGGACTTGGAAGAAGAATTGGGTACCGGCATTTTCGAACGACATCCACGGGGAATGCGCCTCTCTGCAGCGGGAGAAGTTTTTTTGGGTTACGTGCGTCGCCATCTTTCTGATATGCAGCGTTTACGCTCGGAAATAGACAGCCTCAATGGTTTACGCCGGGGACATGTTGCGCTGGCCGTCAGTCCGGCACTGGCCACGGACTTCATTCCCCGAATTATTAAGACATTTAGGGAACAGTATCCGGGCGTTTCATTTTCGGTAACTGTGGCGAAACACAGCGATGCTGTTCGCGCACTGTTGGCCTTTGAGGCAGACCTGGTGGTTATCGTTGCGCCCCCCAAACATCCGGACGTAATCGACCTGGCGATTTCCGAGCAACCTTTGATGGCGGCTATGGATATTGCGCACCCGCTCGCCAGACAGAGCACCGTACGCTTGAGTGACTGCATCCAGTACCCATTGGTATTGCCAGCGCCCGGGCTGACCTCCCGCGAAATGTTGGAGTCCGTGTTGCACAGCCGCCGCGCGGAAACCCGGATTGCGGCAGAAACCAACTCTTACGAGGTAATGCGCGGCCTTCTTTACAGCACACAAAATGTCGGTTTTGTGATATCAACAGGCACCCCCAAAGACCGCATAAATGAAAACATTATCTATCGGCCGATCTCGGCGATAGATATACGCCCGGTACCCTTGGTCTGTGCCCAGCTGAAAAACCGCGGCATTTCAGTCTCCGCTGCCCGATTTTCCAATTACATTGCGGAGGAGTTGAACAATATCAGCCTGTCTACCGAAAGTGAGAATGATCGCGGAGGTGTGTCGAGTCCGGATTATTGAATTTTTTCTGCCCTCGCTGCTCGTCGCGGTCACCAGCACGTCCAGATCGCCGTGAATTTGATGGGTAAAGCGCGCCACCGACGCGCTCAGGGTACAGCGACCCCACCATCACTACGCGGATCCGCAGCGCCCGCAAATCCGCCTTCGGGATCACGCGCTACCATCCCAGCATGACCCATAAAATCACTGTAACCCGGAACCCATGACACTTGATGCCCCCAGCGCTGCAAATCCTCAAAAATGGTCCGGGAATAGCGCTGCTCCAGACGCAAACCCGCCGAGGCCTCTCCCCAGGTCCGCCCATACAGCCAGCGCGGGCTGGATACGGACTCGGCGAGGGAAAGCCCATAGTGCTTGGCGCGCATCAACAGCGCCGCCTGGGTTTGCGGCTGACCGTCCCCGCCCATACTGCCATAGGCGAGTTGCACCCGCCCCTCCTCGGCATAAAACGCGGGATTCAGGGTATGAAAAGGGCGTTTTCCGGGCTCCAGCACATTGATATGCCCCGGCTCCAGAGAAAAAGCACAGCCGCGATTGTTCCACAGTACCCCAGTATTACCCACCACCACACCGGTGCCAAACTCATGGTAGAGGCTCTGAATCACACTCACCATCCGCCCCTGACCATCCACCACTCCAAACCAGACCGTATCGCCTTTGGCCAGCCCAATCGGTGACGGCCTCATTGCACTATGGCGCTGTATCCCTTTGGCGCAGTGATCCAGAAAATCCGGGGTCAGTAACGACGCAATATCCAGATCGCCGAAGTCAGGATCAGCCACCAGCCGGTCCCTGTACTTGAAGGCCAGTTTGGTGATTTCTACCGTGTTATGAATGAGTTCCGCACCCAGGTGATCCGCACTATGCAATCCAACACGATGGAGCAGAGCAAGAATCATGAGTGAAGCTACGCCTTGGGTGGGTGGTGGCATATTGATGGCTTCCCCAGCACCAAAGGTGGTGCGTAAGGGTTCCACCCAGCGGGGCCTGAAGCTGTGCAGATCGGCTTCCGTCAGTAAGCTGCCAGCAGCTTTAAGACCTTTCGCCATTTGCCAGGCAAGCCGGCCGCGATAAAAAGCCTCGGCACCGTTTTCGGCAATAATCCCGAGAGTTTGCGCCAGCGCCCGCTGAGTCCATAACTGCCCCGGCAGCAAGTGCTTTCCCGTCGGCGTATACTGTGCCGCAAAGCCCGGCTGATGACAGAGCGTATCGCCGAACCGAGCCAGGGTATGGCTCTGATTAGGACTGATCGGAAATCCCGTAGCGGCATGGCAATAGGCGCTCTCCAGCAAACCCGACCAGGATTTGTGGCCCTGCCACTGGTCTCTGGAGAACCCAAATGCGGCCCCCCAGCCAGCCACCGCGCCCGGCACCGTCACGGCAGACAAGCCACCCCGGAACGGTATCTCGCGCAGTCCCCGGTCACGAAACAGCGCCGCCGAATAGTGCCGCCCTGCCGGACCAGCAGCAGCCAGCCCGCGCACGTTGTATGCACCACCATCCGAAATCAGCCAGAACGCATCACCGCCCAACCCATTCATATGGGGATAAACCACGGAGAGGGTCGAGGCCACCGCAATACCCGCTTCTATGGCATTACCACCACTGCGCAAAATAATGGCTCCAGCCTCGGCGGCCAGGGCGTGGGGCGCACTGACGGCACCGCCCTCCGAACTGGCCGACAAGGAGATTTGAACGGGTTTCACAGAATGGACCTCAGTTTGTGACGCGCTGAACACCATTCCCGGCGGGTGTTCAGCCGGGAATAACGTAAAAAATGATTCCACGGCAAGCGAATATGCTCTGCCGCCGACAAATAACCCAGTTGCCGATCTAACCTTGCATCGGCTGCATCCACAGGTACTGCGCAGAGTGACTGTGACCAACACTGCGACACCATCAGCGGATGTCCGCCGCTACCCCAGCGATCTATCGGACTTACTGCCGCAATATTCCGAGCATGTGCGATGCGCCGCAGCCGCCTGAGCCATGGCACGGGCGGCAAAATCGTATCTACCGGTACGACCAGCCCATGATCCGATGGATGATGCAGTCCCACCTGGAGCGTCGAGAAAGGCCCACGTCCTGCCTGAAAATTATGGCGCCTTCCCACACGACGATGCAGGCAGTCCAAAACCCGTCGTGGCCGGTGCCCCGTCACCACCAGCACTGGGGCGAACCCCGCCTGCCGCAAGATATCCACCTGCCGGTCGATCCAACTCCGGCGCTCTCCGCTGAGATGCAAGCACGCTTTGTGCCGTCGTCCGGAGCGCCGGGACTGGCCGCCCGCCAGAATGATGGCCGCAGCCACAGTGCAGCTAAGTCGCCTTCGGCAGCAGACTCACATGCGCCGCCACAATCCGCCATCCCTGCGGGGTGCGTAGCCAGGTCTGACTTTGCCGCCCATGTACATGATCACGTCGAAACTCCGTATTGGCTGTCGCAAAATCCTGGCCATAAGTAGTAATCATCGTGTTGACCAGTTCCCGGTTGAGGGCCGGTGCCGGACGCGATGCGCGAAACTCGGATATCTCCTTGTACCCATAAAGATTTTCAGAGACTCCGTAGCGCAAGGTATACGCACTGTCCCAAAATAGCTCGTCCAATACCTGAACGTCGTTTTCAACCAATGCTTTTTCATAACGGAAAAAAGCGGCCTGCACTTCTTGTAAGACTTCTGGCGCATTGATTTCGGCGTGACTCATGGGATTTTTCCTCTTAGGGTGTGGGGATTGGACAGGTGAATCCGTACAACTCCAGTTGTCTGGCGACCTTAAGCGCCTTTGCTTCCTGCCAGGGTGCCGCAACAATCTGAACACCAATAGGCATCGCCCCCGCACTGGCCACCGGCACCACCACCACCGGGAGGCCAATGAAGGAGAGGGGCTGGGTGTATAAACCCAGATGGGGCCGGACTAACATCTGCTCACCGTCCAGCTCCATAGTACGCTGGCCGATGGCAGGCGCCGACATGGGCGTGGCAGGTGCCAGCAACAGGTCGTAACGCGCAAAAACCTTGAGCACTTCCGCCCGGTACCAATGCCGGAAACGCTGGGCTTGAATACTCCAGGAAGCCGGCAGCAAAGTACCGGCCAGCATGCGATCCCGCACGTCCGGGTCATAGTCGGCGGCATGATGACGCAGACGGTCCAGATGCAGATTACTGCTTTCGGCATTGGTGATGAGATAGGCGGCGGCGCGCGCCTGAGCGGTGCCGGGAATTTCGATCTGCTCGGTTACCTGCAGTGCAGCGGCAACCCTTGCCAAGGCCTGTTCTGCGGCAGGCGTTGCCTGTTGCGCAAAATAGCCGCCCGCCACCGCGATGTTCAGGCCACCAATCCCTTCTGCCAGCAGGCCACTGACCAGCTCATTCGGCCTGTCCGCGCAAACAGGGTCCGCTGCATCCGTCCCTTGCATCGCGTCATAGGCCAGTGCGAGATCCACCACACTGCGTGCCAGTGGGCCGATATGATCGAGACTGGGACAGAAAGGAAAGGCTCCGGCTCGGGACAAGCGTCCGTAGGTCGGCTTCAGCCCAAAAATACCGCAGAGAGAAGAGGGCACCCGAATAGAGCCATTGGTGTCAGAACCCAGAGCAATGGGCACCATGCCTCCGGCCACGGCCGCGCCACTACCGCCACTGGACCCTCCGGTCATTCGCGACAGGTCATGGGGATTACGGGACGGCCCATAATGAATGTTTTCACCTGTAAAATCGTAGGCATACTCGCCCATGTTGAGGGCGCCCAGCATAATGGCGCCAGCCTCGGTCATGCGCCGCACGGCAGTCGCGTCGGTGGCGGCGGGGGCATCTTGCTGATTGATTTTTGACCCGGCGAGGGTAATCTCGCCCTGCAGATCAAAGAGATTTTTGACCGCAAAAGGTACGCCTGCCAAAAGCCCGGGGTCTTTGCCCTGCGCCACCTTCTGGTCCACCGCCTCCGCTTCCCGCAAAGCACGCGCTTCCGTGATGTCGGTGAAGGCGTTGATCTCGCCGTTGCGGGCATGAATATGGCAGAAGGTATCTTGCAACACATCGGCGGCACGCCACTCGCCGCGACGGACCCGCTGCGCAATTTCCGCCGCGTGCAGAAAGGCATCGTTCACTGTACTCATGGGCGGAATACCGGAGCCAAATCTTCCGTCATGTCCAGCGGATGTGCTTCCAACACCTTGGCCATCCGCGCACTCAGCAGGAAATAATTCTTCACGTCGGCACGCCATTCTTCGCGCACTTCGAGCCCTAACGCATCGAAGAGATAATTCATGTAATGTTCCACAGACATCTCAGCATCGGTTTTCGGCGGATTCATCCGGCTTTTCCTTCTGTTAAAAATCGGTTTTTTGCTGCCGTAATCGCAATAGTTCCGCCAGCACGCTGATCGCGATCTCCGCGGGTTTTTTACCCAATCCGGGCAGCCCCATGGGCATATGCAGATGCTGCGGCATGGCATAGCCAGCCCGCGACAAGGCATGACTGAAACGCGCCGCCTTGGACCGACTGGCAATCACCCCGAGATAAGCCAGGGGTTTCCCGATAAAATGCTCCAGTAACGCATAATCCATGGCATGACTGTAGGTCATGATCAGCACCACGGCATCGGTTGCAGGAGCCTGCAGATCCACCCAGGACCATTGGTCTACCACGGCAACCTCTGGCGGGAAGGCCGCAGGATCAGCCCATTCGACCCGCTCATCAAATACCGATAAAGCAAAATCCAATTCGTGCGCCATCCTGGCAACCGCCCGCCCCACATGCCCTGCACCAAAAATCCACAGGGGCTGACGGTGGGGAGCAGGGAGCGCGAAGTACAGCCCCTCGGCATCCATACCGGGTAAGTCAGCCCGCGAGAGCGCCGCCAAAGACTCAGCCGCCCCCATTGACCGTCCCAGACGGGTCATCCCGGCCATCAATTGCAAATTACCCGCGGCGTCCCGCTGATAAACACGGGACGCACCCGCTTGGTACAACTCGGAAAAAAACAAAGGCACGTCCAGCACGGTGATTTCCACCTGCCCACCGCAGCACTGATCACCCTCCGTGCCCAGGGTAAAACTCAGCAAGGCCGGGAACACGTCAGAACGAGGCATTCGCAACGCCTGGCAAATTTGATATTCCATGTGACCACCACCCACGGTACCGCGCAGGGAGCCATCTTCCAGCAAGTACATACTGGCCCCTACCGCCGTGGGCGCAGAGCCTCGCACCTGGATCACAACCGCCTCCCGGACGACGCGCAAAAGGCGTTGATGACTGGCGGGCACGTTCATGACGACGCATACCCGATCACGGCCACCGGCCCGCCCCCCTGGGGACCCTGATGCTCCGCGCGCGTCGAAACATAAACGCCGGTTTCTCCAGTGACCCCAGCCAACAAGGCGGAGACCACACAGCGGGAATAGCGCATATCGGAGATATCCGCGTCCGTCCACATGGTATGACGACGATGGCGGATATGGCCTCGCGGGTCGGCATCGGATTTGGCGAAGACCGCCAGCACCTTCTCCGCATCGGCAGTCGCCAACTGCCCGTTGACGGGCTGCAGTCCCAACTGATTCAGCACGGCATGGATCGCCGGCACATCGATGATGTCCTGCATCACCCCGTGGGCGATGACCAGATCACCGTCCCACCAGCACGAATTGGCGAACAGCACCATTTCGGAGCGCTGCAACAAGGGCTTGGCGGAAACGCTGGCCCGACTGGAGTACAAGGACCAGTCCCGGTTGATGGCGTCATCCGACAGTTCGGATTCCGCCACCTCACCCAGGGCGAGGGCCACCCCCAGGGCAGAAGCGCCGCGTGACCAGGCCATGTCACAGCGCAGGTGCTCGGCACGGACGTTTTCGGTCGTAGTGGAGTCCAGCGCCGGTATCGCCCCTTTGATCTGCACCAGATGCACATCCTCAGGCTCGACCTGCAAGGTATGCATGAGCCAGGTGACCGCGCGGGCGGTCTCCCGCACCATCGCCATCCGCCCCACTTCCTGCGCGCTGAAAGGGCGGGTATGGGCAGATGCAAGCGCCAGACGTTTTATCGGATACGCTTGCTCGGCTGCCCGGCCTGATACCGCAAACACCAGAATATGCGGCGCCGCAACCCCTTCACTACCGCCCGAAAAGGACAACACCACACGTTCTTCCACCAACTCTGGGCTGCAATCCAAATGCGTTGCCAGCACCTGGCTCACAGCCATCATCGCCAAAGCCCGGGTAAAGTCGTTCATGCCGCCATTACCCTCGGTTTTGCCTATAATCGCGACGATGCTCCGGGGATCTATCGTCCCCTCGGCAATCGCCCGGGCCAGTCCGGAAACGTCGGCAGGGTCTGTCGTAAAAAACCGGTAGACGGAGGTACGCATGGTCTTCGCCTTCTGCGATTAAAAGGGAACCCGGAGCACCCGCCCGGTACGACGTTGGATGTCGATCTTGTACACGTCCCCGTCGTCCATCTCATCTGCTGCCTGAGCGTTCGCCAAAGCAGTGACCACCTCGTCAGAATTCATGGTCATGACCGTCACCGGATCGCCAATGGACATTGGGAAATCGTGCCAGGTACCCGCATGAATCATCACCCCCTGCCCCGCTGGAATGCGAAAAGCGCGGACGTCTTCCAGACGGGGGACATTTTCCCCGCTGCCCTGATTGGGTTTGCCCAGCACCATGGCGAAGGGAATACTGCCCAGCCCGACAAAAATCTGCGTCATATTGAGGTGCCGTTCCAGCCAGGTAATCTCGGGGTTGCGGTGCGATATCCGCGCCGTGCGGACCACCGCGCGACCGGTATATTCAAAATCGAGATTTTGCCCCTCTTCCACACTCCCCTTATAAAAGGGAATTGAAAGTCCGGGCCGGTGTACCGCCTCGCCAATCATCACCCCGTATTCCGCGAGGTTCTCCGGCGTAGCGTCCAGCAATGGGACATCTACATAAACCGTTTCTGTTTGATTTGCATAGGCACCCATATTCTAATCCTCCTTTTTCGATTCACTGCGTCCATGTATGGCCTCCAGCACCAGCCGGGAAGCTATCTCCAAACGATATGCCGTCGTTGAGCGGATATCCTGAATGGGTGCAATATCCTGCCCTACCCTCTGACGCACTTGCGCGTCGGCAATATCACGCAACGCACGTCCCAGCAGATATTGGCTCACGGATGGCAAGGTACAGGGAGTCGCCGCCACACTCGCCATGCCGAAACGCGCGCCCTGAATCATTCCACCACTATCTTCTTCGATGAGAGCCGCGATACTCACCTTGGCAATAGCTTGCGCTGCCCGTGTTCCGACTTTCCGAAAATAGCCACGACTGTGTTTGGGGGGGTAAGGAATCCAGAGAGCACTGAGCAACTCTCCAGCTTGCAAGGCCGTCTTACGATACCCCTGATGGAAATCCATATAAGGCAACCAGCGCGAGCCGTGATGATGGGCGATCTCCAGACGTGCGCCATAAGCCAGCAATACCGGCGCGTTGTCTGCCGCAGGGGAGGCATTGCAGACATTGCCACCCAGCGTGGCGCGGTTTTGAATGGGCGGCGCCCCGGTCACCGCCGCCGAAGCTGCCAGCATCGGCCAGTGGGTGACCACTTCCGCATGTCGGCGAATCACCTCCAGGGAAGTAGCAGCGCCAATCCGGATACCCTCTTCCGTAATCTGCAGCCCCTGCAACTCCCGCAGTCCGCTGATATCCAGCCAGAACTCCGGGTGCCGCTCCGGGGCGAGATGACTCTCCACCATAAGATCGGTCCCGCCCGAAATCACCCGATATTGGCCGGGGGCTGCCGCCAATAGCTCCAGGGCTTCCGGCAAATGCCGGGGCCTTGTCCACTCAGACATCAGCAGACCCTCCGGCAGCCTGGGCGATGGCCGCATAAATGCGCCCATACCCGGTACAGCGACAGAGATTGCCGCTCAGGCCCCAGCGAATCTCCTCCAGGGTCGGGTTCGCATGCTCCGCCAACAGGGCGGTCGCCGCGAGCATCATACCCGGCGTACAAATCCCGCACTGGGTAGCGCCGCACTGAACAAAGGCCCGTGCCAGGGCACTATCTTCGGGAAGGCCCTCCACCGTGGTAATCTCCGCCTGCTCCATCTGCCCGAGAGGAATCAGGCAGCTATTCACCAGCTTGCCATTCACCAGTACCGCGCAGGCGCCACACTCTCCTTCGCCGCAGCCTTCTTTGGTCCCCTTGAGGTCACATTCATTACGCAATACATCCAGTAAACGGGCGTTCGGCGCTGAGCTGCTCTGAAAAGCCTTACCGTTGATGCGCATCGTCGTCGGCATGATCAATTCCCTCCGCTCACCGTCAGCTCTAGCAGCATTTCGGGCCTGACCGGAATCTGGCGAATATCGATATTCAAGGCCTGCTGAATCGCATTGACGATAGCGGGCGCCGGACCATCCATGGGCAATTCACCGACACCCTTCGCCCCTTTGGGACCTGCTCCCAACCCGCCTTCCAGCAGCACCACATGAATAAATCCTAAATCCGCGCTAGTGGGGATGATGTAATTGGTCAAACGGTCATTGGCCATGACCCCGCGCTCATTCCAGAGCACGTCCTCATAGAGGGCATAACCAATACCCTGCGCGACCCCGCCCTCAATCTGGCCTTGCACAATCACCGGATGCACCGCCTTGCCGATTTCCTGAACGGCAGTAAAATCGATCACGTGCGTCTCCAGCGTTATCATATCCACTTCTACTTCGGCAACATAAGCGGCCCAAGCATAACTGGCGTAGGCCCGCCCAAAAAAAGTCTGCTCATCCCAGAGCATGTCTGCTGGCGGGTAGTAGTGTGCAGTCACCAGCGCATCCCCGGCGGCGTAAAGCCCTGCACACGCTGCAGCAAAGCTTTGCGCATCATAGGATTCCGCCAAATCCATCGTTTCCCGCAAACGTTGCAATAGCTGTCCCGCCGCCTTCTGAATGAGCCCCCCGACCACCATACAGGTACGGGAGGCCACCGTCGGTCCGGAATTTGGCACCCTGGAGGTGTCCGTCTGCGCCAGATGCACGCTGTCCATGGGCAGACCCAGCGCAGCGGCCGCGATCTGGACCAGCGTAGTCGCCGCGCCCTGCCCCATTTCGGTGTTGGAACAGAGAATTTCGACGTGCCCATTGGCCAGTGCTTGCAGAGAAACCCGGGAAGCCAGATGCAATTCACCATTACCGGTAAATCCGGCACCATGCGCAAAAGTCGCCAAACCGATACCTCTGCGGGTCGGGTGTCCAGCGGCATTCCAGGCATTATATTCCTCCCGTCGCTGCTGATAGTGCGTGTGTTCCAATGCGGCATCGAGCACGGCATGAGCAAAACAGTCTTTGCCAACCACATCGCCCGTGGGACTCAAATCGCCGGTGCACAGCAAATTCTTTTTGCGCAACTCCACAGGGTCCATACCCAGCTTTTTCGCCAACCGATCCATGGCTACTTCCATGGCAAGAATGCTCTGCGGCGCACCAAATCCACGAAAGGCGCCGAAGGGGGGATGATTGGTAGCGACGGCGCGCCCCTTGATCCTGATGTGGGGGCACTTATAGGGTCCTGGCGCATGAATGACGCCCCGGGAGAGCACTACCGGACTCAGAGTACGATAAGCACCGCCATCAATAGCGAAATCCATATCGATAAACTGCAATTCTCCAGCTTTGTTGGCTCCCAAACGAATCAGGGTACGGGAAGGATGACGCTTCGGCGTTACCCGCAAATCCTCGCCACGCTCATAAATGAGCTTTACCGGTCGACCACCCGCTTTGAGCGCCAGCAAAGCCGCATGGCAGGCAATCACCGAAGGATAATCTTCCTTGCCGCCAAAGGCCCCACCGGTGGTGCTTTGCACTACCCGCAGATGATCCTTATCCATCCCCAGACACTGAACCAATGCATCCAGCACATAGTAGGGACACTGCAAGGAACCTTCCATCAAAATACTGCCGTCTTCCTGCAAATGTGCCAACATACCTTGCGGTTCAATATAGAGTTGCTCCTGGGACGGGGTGAGAAAACGCTCGTCGATCACGACATCGGCAAGATACTCCCCCGCCGCCACATCACCACGCTCCAGAAGATAATCTGCATAAATATTGCCGGGTATAATCTCCTGCCGCGCTTGCAACGCGTCATCTATATCAAAAATCGGAGATGGGTTGGGTAATTCCACCAGAGAAATACCTTTCAGCGCTATTCTGAGTTTTTCCGGGTCTGCATGGGCCAGTAATACCACGGCCTCTCCAGCGTGCCGGAATGTGCGCTCTACCAACACCGGCTGATCATTTTCAAGGAGCTTGATCGCGTTAATACCCGGTATATCTTGTGCAGTCACCACCACAAACTCAGACCAGTTTATAGCAGGATCAAAAACGATTTCCTGTAGAGTCCCACCGGCTCCCGCAGTGCGTACGGTAGTCCCATGAAGCGCATCGACAGCGGGCAAGTCATCCACGTAAAGCGCCGCCCCACTTATTTTGGCAAAGCCATCGACGCGGGCTGGACCAACCACTTGCTGGTCACGTCGCTGGTTAATGATCGTCAAAGACACGGTGCTACTCCTTGTTCCCGAGCCAGAACACTCACAACGGACGCTTTAATGACATCCACGCTCACACAGAATCCTTTAACAGGCGGGCGATAATGGCCCTGGTGACAATGACCGCATTACGCTCGGCGAGAGCGCCAGCATACAAATCGCCGGTTCTCCAGATTTCCGCTTCCGTCTTACCAGGGGGCGGAACATCCACGTCAGAGATCCCGCGTATGGACAAATAATGATCTGCCAGGCCAAAACGAGAGAGCGCGGTGATGTCTCCGAGATCTTCCATGGCGGTATTGGTATATTTTGCCTCTCCATGGCTATATAGATGCACAATTTGCTCGGCAATAGCCTGATTCTCTTTACCGATCCAAAAATCATTTCCAGTAACAGTAGCACCTACCATCACTTTCGGTGCCACGGAGATAGCGAAGATTTTATCCAACTTTTTGGCTTCGGATGAGTTTTCCAATTGTACGTTGGCTGAAGCCTCCACCGCCATGGTCAAGAGTGCCGGATTGACTTTATAAGCCAAGTTCTCATATAGATTATGGGTGTATTCACCACAATGGCCGGGAGCGGCGTAGTCTGCACACCCCGGAGGCGACCACGCCAACTGCTTCTGATCACTCAGGTAATGATGTCCAAAAGCCCAGGAGATCACCCAGTTATTGATATACACACTGCCCAGTGCAGAATCTTTTACGTCCACACCACCGGCGATGCCACTGCGGATAAAAATGGTTTTCTTGACATCCAGAGCCGCGTCTTTCACCAGACTGGTGACGGTGACTGCGGCATTGATTTCCCCTTCACCGGTTTCCGTAACACAGACACCTTTGCTGTCGCAGATCAGAGGCTTGATGAGACCTGGTACATGCAAGATCTTATGATGAAAAGATTTTTGCACCGTCCATGCTTGCCACTCGGGCGGGAATGCCGTCAACACGATCACTTTCGGGCTCATTTTTGCCGCCGCCGGTATAATCTGTGCGTCGGCCAGTGGCGCCATCAATGAACAGCCGACTGCACCACATAACATCATATGCTTCCAAAGCGTATTTTTCTCCACGAACACTCTCCCTGGTGAGTTTTTCATAATAGGTTCTGATGTGATGCGCCGTACTGATCCAGATCCCTGAGCAGGGACTGCTTTCGTTGGTCCGTACAAAAAGCCGCTTCAACGGCGTTACGTTCAAGAAGTAAGGCGTCTTGCGCTGTTAAATCCAGACTGGAAAGCGTCTCGATGATATTTTCGCTCAGGTATCCACCGAAGTACGCCGGGTCATCCGAATTAATCGTCGCCGACAACCCTGCTTTCAACAAGCGGCCCAGATTATGTTCAGATAACTGGCTAAACACTTTGAGCGCGACATTGGAGAATGGGCAGACCGTGAGAGGGATTCGGTCATCCACCAGACGCCGCACCAGTGCCGGATCCTCCAGGCAGCGCACCCCATGATCTATGCGCTCGACATCCAGCACATCCAGCGCTTGCCAGATATAGGCGGGTGGCCCCTCCTCCCCGGCATGGGCAACCCGATGCAGGCCCATGGACTTGGCCACCTTAAACACCTCCTGAAACTTTTCTGGCGGATTGCCCAACTCAGCGGAGTCGAGACCAATGCCGGCAATGCCCCCCAAAGCACAAGCACGCTCCAAGAGCACCACCGAGGGTTCCGGATCGCGATCCCGCTCAAAGCAAAGAATCAGCGCGCTGGATATATGCCAGTCGCGCTCGGCGTCGCGCAAGGCGGCGTTGATGCCACCCATCACCGCCGCCAATGGCACGCCATTGGCAAGATGCGTCTGTGGATCAAAAAACAGTTCCGTATGCCGAATCTGCTGGGCTTTACAGCGGGCCATATAGGCTAGAGTCAGCTCATAAAAGTCTTGCTCTTCCCGCAATACGGACGCCCCCAGATAATAGACCTTCAGAAAACTTTGCAGATCCTCAAATTGATATGCCGTCCGTGCCGCCGCTATCGTCTTATAGGGAATATCCACGCCGTTACGCCGGGCCAGCGCGATAAGTAATTCGGGCTCCAAAGTGCCCTCAATATGCAAATGCAGCTCTACCTTGGGAAGACCCTCCACAAAGTCAGCCAGCCCCCTTTTAATCTTTGTCATACTTTCCATAAAAGGTGTTGCTCCGTATGTCTTTATAAGACTATGCATGTACATCGCTTAGGCCGCCCGCTCACCACTGAGCCAGGTTCCCAGCGGACGCTGTTCCAGATCAGCCGGCTTACCGCTTAAACATTCCTCAAACCAGGCTTCCACAGAAGACGCTGCGGGCTTCTGCGGCAAAAGCACAAAATCAGCCCGTTTTCCCACCGTCAAATCACCACCGACGGCACCTCTACCCATACATTCGGCACCCGCCTTGGTAGAACGATACAAGGCCTCCTGAGGCGCAACAGCAACGTCCGCTTCCCGATGTGTTCCCAGAAATCGCTGCATGACATGCAGCATGCTATGGCTGGGACCACCGCCTATATCACTCGCCAACGCAAAGGGAATATCGTAAGCACGGACTTGCTCTAAGGGCATGCGTCGGTTGCCCAGCGCCTCATTACTCGTAGGGCAATGCGCGACCCAGGAGCCGCGCTCCCGAAGGCAGCACCATTCCTCGTCACGCATTTCAATACAGTGGCCCAATATCGTCCGGGGCGTCAGCAGACCCGCGCGGTCATACACCTCGGTATAGTGCGCCGCGTCGGGAAACAGCTCTTTAACCCATTGCAGCTCCGCGACCGATTCCGCGAGATGCGTCTGAATCAAACACCGACTCTCGGCAGCAATCTGTCCCAATGCCGCCAGCGACTCTGCGGTCAGGTTAGGCGCAAAACGGGGGGTCAGGGCATAATGCGCCTTATCCGTCTGGCCCATGAATGCACGCAGCGCGTCAGGATTGTGCAGGCTGTAATCGGTCAAGGTGTGGGGCGCGTGAACCGCCATGAGCACATTACCAACCACCCAATCACCGCGCATTGATGCCAAAGCTATCTGAGTCGCCGCGGCATGAGTGCTGGAATAGCTCATGCCCATCACGGTCCCCGCGCGCAACAAATCGGCATAGCATTGAACCGCCGCAGCCTGGGCCAAATCGGTATCCACGTAGCGCGCCTCTTCCGGCCAGATATGTTCTTGCAGCCAAGTCAGGAGTTCGCCAGAAAAACGTCCCCTGACCCGGTGCTGCACCCAATGTAAATGCACATCCACGAAGCCCGGAACGATCACACCGTCCAAATTTTCGACTTCCGGATCAGACCCCGCCTGCTCAATAACCGTGCTGAAATTACCCACGCCCACAATGATGCCCTGATCGACACATAGTGCGCCATCCTGATAAAACTCCCAGGTATGCGCATCTATCGGATTGAGCATCGGCGCCCTAAATATTTTTTTCACGATCGATATCCACTGACGCTTTAATCTGGAACCTTACTAACAGCCGCTTTGGATAAAGCTTTCATCCGTCCTTGCTCATCAGTGGCGGCATTGTGACCAAACAAAATCCGGTACGATGCCGAAACAACGATTGTCGTAGCCACACCCGCCAATGGCGATATGTCTATACCATGCAACAAATGCGCTCCATACCCCTCCCAAAGCGGATTATTCGAGAACAACACGGTAACCGCGACCCCTATAGCGAGCACCCAGACATTAGCACGCCCATGTGGCAGCCTGCTCAATCCGCCGCGCGCTTCCGGGAGCACATCCCACAAAACATACATGATCATCACACCGGTCCACGGCGCCGCGACGATAATCAGCAAATCCAAAAAAGTCTGAAAAGAATCCCAGAATGATGGTGCCACAAAAAGCATGTAGATACCGACCAGTGTTGCCAGCAGCGCATCCAGAACCGTAACCTTCTTGCGATCCAGATCCTTGCCTACCACCACCGCCAGGCTGAAAGCAGAACTGTAGGAGTTCAAAAAATTAGATGCCAACAAACCTAATATCGCAAACGTGCAAAAACCTAAATACAGTGCCGAAGTACCCAGTCCAGTCGCCATGATGGTGAGTCCAGCAGGTCCTACCTGGATACCGCCATGCACATACAGCGTGATGGCTAATGCGAGGATGAGGCTACCACCCGCAAATCCGCCGAGGCTGGGCCATAGCGCCATTTTAGTCAGGCTCGTGTCACGCCGCACATACCGCGAATAATCCGAAGCAAACATCGTCCATGAGAACGCGCCGCCCATGAGCGCCAATGAAATTCCACCCAGGGTTTGAATTCCGTCAAAGTGGCCTACGGCAGACAGCATCGGAAGCGCCTGTCCACCATGCAGATATACCAGTATGGCTATCGCAAACAGGGCGAGAAATAGCGCCCCCACCGTCTGCGCCGTCACGATGGCCTTATA
This sequence comes from Acidithiobacillus sp., assembly GCF_027322205.1. GTDB lineage: Bacteria > Pseudomonadota > Gammaproteobacteria > Acidithiobacillales > Acidithiobacillaceae > Acidithiobacillus. The sequence continues at coordinate 7,323 of NZ_DAHVHY010000018.1, read as the reverse complement.
TCCGATAATGGGCACTACAAAATTGCCCAGAATAGCCAGTACCAAGGCATAATAAATACTGCTATTCGCAGGTACCAATCCATAGCTGTCAAAAACACTGCGGAGGATATACACCACAAGTACCAACACCACGGCCTGCCAACCCAACTGAGACAACCAGTTACTTAGAGAAATCAGCTTATTGACCGGCTTTCCAAAAACGCGTGCGGAAACCGCCATGGTCGGGATCCCATACACGAATCCCGGGATACTGAGGATGCCCACGGCGGCAAATAGTGTGGACGCCAGCAGCACAACCCACAGAAACGGCGCCAAGGGAAACAACTGGGCGATGAGGACCCCGACCGGCAGGCTGGAAGCGGTCATGGTCGCGGCGAGCCAGATCAGAGCGACATGAGGCGCCGAGCTGGTACGCTCCGCTGCTGTCGTGGCGCTTATTGAATGCCTGTCACTCATCACCTTTCTCCCTCAGTGTTACAACCCATTGGATCAAAGCACTACTGACTCGTAACAGCACTAATTTGATCCGGCGCCTACTTTGACATCAATTTGAAAAACCGTATTCTGTTTAGGCATCTTTTTCAAAAATGGTGGGAAGCCACCCTTTTTAATCGCGGCAAGTGCCGCACGATTTACCGCGCCTAAAGGACTCGGCTTGATGATTTTCGCCCAAAGCAATTGACCCGAGGGAGAAATTTCAAACTCCACAGTCGCTTTGCCACTCAGCCCCATCGCCCGCAACTCAGCGGGAACACGCAGGCTCTGCTGAATTATCGGCCGTACCATACCAACATAACGCCCCATCAATGACGCCGTCTGCTGAGCCGACATCGGCGGTGGCGCAGGCGGCGGAGTCACCACCGGCTTAGGGGTCGGCATTGGCACTGGCTTCGGTGGGGTAACCGTCTTTACCGGCGGCGCTGGTGGCGTTGGCGCCGGTTTCGGCGGAATCACCACCTTCGGGTGCGGACGGGGCGGTGGCGGCGTCACATGATGCACCACCGGTTTGGGAGGAATCGGTTTCGGTAAAGGCTTGGGTACCACCTTCGGCGGTGGTTGCGGCAAAGTCACCATTTGTACCGCAATGACGTGTTCCTTGGGCTTAACGGCCTTTACCGGAGGCGTGCTGTGTCCATACCAGATCAAGCCGAGCACGAGCAGAACCTCAACCGCCACGGCACCGCCCACGGCATACTTGAAATGGCGTTCCTTCGGCTCCGGCATGAGTGCATTATTCGCAATCCTAGGCATCGTGGTAATCATATAAATCTATTCCCATTCTCGAATACTGTCTCACTCGCCAACTGTACGTCTGGTATCCGCTCACGTCGCCCAGAGCACAGACACGAATACTCATGCGGGCTTCGCCGCAATACCAATGCTGGTTACACCCGCTTTTTGACAAGCATCCATCACCTGCACAAAATCCTTGAAAGGAACCATTTTATCGGCCGCGATCGTCACCTGTGTGTGTTTAGCATCGCCATCGCCCGCGAGGAAACTCTGCAGTTGATCCAGACTCATTTTTTTGCCCTTCACCACAACACCGCCATCTTTCACGATATTGAGCACAAAATGCGGATGCGGCAGCACTTTGGTTTCGCTGGAAGTGGGCAAGTCCAGCTTTAATCCCTTATCCGTAATCATCTGCAAAGTCATCATGATGAAAAAAATTAGCAGGAACAGCATAACGTCAATCATCGGAATAATTTCGACACGCCCTTTTTTGCGGGGTCGGCGTTGGGGCAACATTACTTTACTCCTTACTTTGCCTGGCAAAGTGAAAAAACATTCCAAAACATCATGCGGTCACTTTGGACGCCGTGGCTGACGATGGAACATTGACTGCCGTCTCCTCTAACACCACGGGCGCCCCATCCAAACGGTTCATAAGTACCACTTTCAACGACTCGAGCTGGAAAATGGTTTTCTCGATAGCGTTGTTGAATGCGTTAAAACTCAGTAAGCCGATCATGGCAATAAAGAGTCCAGACGCGGTGGCAATCAGCGCATCCGCAACACCGCCAGTAACAGAATTGGGATTATGACCAGGCACCGCGAGGATGGAGAAGGCGTGGAACATACCCAGAATAGTTCCGAACAGGCCCAGCAGGGGCGCCAGAGTGACGATGGTGTCCAAAATCCAAAGGCGCTTATCCAGCCTGGGCGTCGTCAGGAAAATAGCTTCATCTAAACGGTTCGCGAAGGCTTCGCCACGAGCGCTACCGTAATGATGAATCAAATTGAAATGCCGGAGCGCCACGCCCAGCAGAGACTCTTCGGGGAGCCCCTTGGACAAAACCACCAGATCTTCCAGATCAGGGCGCAGCAACTTGCCGCGAGCGGATATTCCCCAAAGGATCTTCTTACCTTTGCTGATGGCGTTACGCAGATACCAACCCCGATCGAAAATCACAGCGAGCTCAACCACGAAAAGAATCATCAACAGGTAAAGAACGCCATCCGAATAATTGGCAAGATGCACAAGATAACCGAACGAGATCATATAAACTCCAGCACAAGGTGATTAACAAAATTACCAAGCATAGACTGAGCAGAAAGCATGCCATTGGTACTTGTTGGCAGCACCTATTATTAAAATCATACAGTTACAAAAACCTAACAAGCCGACAGTCCCTTCTTTGGTGCAGGCAATGCAACTTTGCACCAAAATAGTGCGGTCAATCAAATCAGTCCGAAAGCTTCTTCCACCCCATGATGCGCATAACCTTAGATTCGATAAAGTTCTTTTTTTGTGTGGTATGGGTTCTAAAAACGCAACGGTCCGAAGCGTTCGGAGGCACGTTGCGGGAAATACCGATCGCTCCGCAGAAAAAGCGAAGACATTGGAAGGAATTTTCCGACCATGGCCATGGTCGGAAAACTGAAAAGAGAGATGGGGCTCTTGGGGCCTATATTTGCCAGTCTGGGCGGGCTAAATTGCGTTTCGCGGGTGTCTGTGGTCCCGTCAGCGACTCCAGCCTATTTCTTGTAATTTTTCCGCCGGAACAGATCAATCTTCCGCGAGACCAACCGGTCCAGAAAAAGAAGACCGTCGAGGTGATCCATTTCATGCTGGACGGCGCGGGCCTCGAAGCCTTCGCACTCATAACTCCGCGCTCGTCCCGAGGCATCCTGCGCCTGCACTCGTATGCGTTCGGCGCGGATGACATTGCCGGTAAAGTCCGGCACCGACATGCAGCCTTCCCGACCCACAGCCATGCCCTCCCAGGCCGCCAGCTCGGGATTGATCAACACCATGAGCCCGTGGCAGTCCTCCCCCAGTTTGGGACGCACATCAACGATCACGATGCGCTGCGGGCGGTCCACCTGTGGCGCCGCAATACCCACACCCCCCGGGCCGGCATACATCGTCTCCGTCAGATCATCGACAAAATGGTGCAGATCGTCGTCAAATACACTGACCGGCGCGGCTTTGCGCTGCAGCCTGGGGTCCGGATAAGTCAGAATGGAAAGCACCGCCATCAGAACACCGCCGTCTCGATGGGATGTACACCGATTTCCACCCCTTCCCTCTCCCGCAACGGCACCACGGCCTTACGGACACTCTCCACACCCTCTGGCGCATAGCCCTGAATGACCATCACATAGAGTGGCCGCTCGGCACTGCCGGAGCTCTCGCTTTCCAGATCAATCACATTGAAACCGATGGCCGCCAAGACCCCGGTAACACCCGCGACAATGCCCGGATGATCAGCTCCGTAGACGGTGACCCGGGTATTCGGCAGGTCTGCGGTCAGCGCCACGCTGGAGATAGGGTCCAGATGCACCCGCAGATTGAGGCGTTTGATGGCCGGGTCCAGCGCCATTTCCACGGAACCCAGATCACGCGGATAATCGATGACCTGCATAATGGTGAAGTAACCACCGAGACGCATCATTGAGGCGTCACCGATGGAGCAGTCTGCGGTGAACAGGGCTTGGGTGACGGCGGCGACGATACCGGGGCGATCTTCGCCGATGACAGTGAGAAGGGCTTGACTCATCCTAGACTCCTATGGCGAGGGCTTTCGCCTGTACGAGATAACGAAAACAGTATTCCAGCAATTCGAGATGATGCCTGGCCGCCAGGAAATCCGGGCCCCAGGCCGTCACCCCGTGCTGATGAATCAGCGCACCGGGAATGCGAGGCAGCGCCTGGGCAAAGGCCCTGTCCATATCTTCGGCAATCTGGGCGACGTTCACATGATTGGCGAAGACCGGTAGGTCCACCCGCGGCTCGGCATCGGGCACGCCCAGGCCTTTGAGCATTTCCAGAGTTGGCAGGCGCAACCGGCCCTGCTGCGCAAAGTGCCCGCAGAGATTGGCCTCGATGGAGTGGACGTGGAAAATGACCCGGGCGTCAGGCACATGCCGGTAGACCACCTCATGGATGGCGGCCTCGGCAGAGGGTTTACGTCCCGACGGGGCCTGCACAACCTGACCCCGCAGATTCACCAGGACAAAATCCCCGGCGCCCAACTGATCCTTGGGGCGGCCGCTGGCGGTAATCCAGAAAGTGTCCGTATCGCGGCGTGCCGACAGGTTGCCCGCGGTGCCCAGCATCCAGCCGCGCGCATAAAAATCGCGGGCCGCCGCCGCGAGATGGGGGCGAGGATCATGGTGCATGGGCAGGTTCCCGCCACCAGCCGCGTTGCGCAAGGGCGGCGCTCACATCCCGGAAATCATCGAAGGGCAGGAAGGCCCTCCCCTCCTCCCGCAGATATTCCGCAAGACGGTCCCGTGCACAGACCAAGGGACACTGCCGGGCCACCCGCAAATCGGTGATGGAGTCCCCAATGCAGACGGCATCCTCGGGTTGATAGTGCGCGATCACGGCGGCCTTGGCCACCAGTTCATGGTCATCCTGCCAGGGCGAGAACACCCGCAGGTATTCGCCGGTGATATCCGCCTCAAGACCATGGATGGCGTAAATTTCCTGACGATAAGGGGCGAGGACGATCTCGGCCATGCGCGTGAAGCCGCCGGTGACGACAATAAAGGGGATATCGGCCTTTTTGGCCTGGGCCAGCAACCCGACCAGCCCCGGACGCAACGCCGTATCCCGTACAAAATCCTCCAGATCCGGCCAGCGCCGCGAGGGGATGGTGCCGAGCACCTGGGGCAGGCCAGCGCGCAGGGTCAGACGCTGCGCGTAGATTTCCGGCAGCACCCGGGCGGCGGCCTCCGGCGCAAAATGGCGCATAAGGGCCACGAAGACTTCGGCCTCGGTGATGGTGCCGTCGAAGTCACAAAAAATGGCTCTTTGCATCAGCCCTGCCCCCATTTTTCCACCGCCGCCCGCAGGGGTCCGGCGGGCAAATCTTCCAGAGCGCGCGGCGCCGCATGCTGCCAGCGCTCGATGGCTTCGTGAAAAGCCAGCACCCCGCTCGCGGGGCCTTGGGGATGATCCATAATCCCGGTCCCCGCATTGAGGATGACCTCGGTTCCATAGTCATCGAGGATGCGCCCCACCATGCCGGGATGCACGCCCGCCGAAGGCACCGGCGCCACGCCCCGCGCCCGCAGCGCGGCGACGATGGCCCATTCGTCCGCCGCGGCGAAGGGCAGGCTGCCATAATAGGCCGGATAGAGCACCGCATCCGCGCCACCATAGGCCATCAACGTACCCAGCAAGGCCCCATAGGCAAAACCGTAATCCGGCGCGCCACACCAGGCACCCGCCAGGGCGGGATGGGTGAAGATCGGCACATCGATGTCGGGATCGGCGGCCAGTGCCTCCAGTACCGGAAAACCATACGCCAGCACATTCAGGAGCAGCGCATTAGCGCCGGCGGCCACCAGTTGCAGCGCCAGCGTCTGCACCTGCTGGGCATTCCCCGAGAGGTTCACCGCATAGAGCAAATCACGACCCGTCTGATCACGCCGCGCCTCGATCACCGGCGCACAGGCCTCCCAGCGCGCCAGGGTCGCCGCCATCGGCAGGTCCGGGAGGATTTCGTCATCCTTGATAACATCCAGCCCGGCAACGGCAACCTCCGCCAGAATCGCGGCATGGTCCGCCGCCGTCAGCCCCAACGCCGGCTTGAAGATGGCCATGACCAAGGGCCGTTCCTGCACCCCCAGTCGTTCGCGGATGCCATCCAGCCCGAAGCGCGGCGCCTGTCCGAAGCGCTCCGGCAGACGGATCGCCGTCACCTTGGCGGGACCCGCCAGCGAGTATTTGCCGAAAATCATCGTGAGCAGGCTGCCGAGCCGACCATCCACATTGGCGGCGGGGAAGCGCACCGTGGCCTGATACCGCCCAGCCGCCAGTTCGGCAATGGCGATTACCTCCCCCAGATGGCCGCGCAACTGCGCCTCCCGGTGCTGAAAGCGCGCATCCCAGCTCCCTGCAGTCTGGCCGATGGCAATGGCCTGCGCCTGCCGCCGGGCGTCTATCCCGGCGGGAAACTGGTAATCGACTTCAATGAAAGCCGTCATGGGCTGGGAAAATGCTGAAGGGCGCGATCCGTATAATGCGGTGTCCAGCCACCGCGCGCACTGAAGTAGCGCACCGCTTTGATCCGCTGCGCATCGTTCAGGCGGAACCAGTGTTCCACGTCCGCCGGGATGTGGATATAATCCCCCGCATGCACGGTCAATTCGACCTGCGCGCCGTCTTCCAGAACGAAGCCAAAAACACCTTCTCCGTCCACGATATAGCGAACCTCTTCATCCTCATGGGTATGTATCCGGCGGAAACGGGCATCTAGCTCCGGCAACTGCGGATGTCCGGGATACAGTACGACCAGATCACGCTCCTGATAACCCCGCTCCCGCTGCAAGCGCTGAAAGACGTCATCCAGGGCCGCCAGCAACGCCACCTGTGCCTCCGCAGCCAGTTGTGGCTGGGCCAGCAGCGCCGCTGTGCCCGCCCCGGTCAGCGGAATCGCCTGCAAAGTGACGCCCAGGGGCGCCAGGGTGGCGGCAATCTGCGCAGCGTCCGTGACCCGCTGCGCCGATTCTGCATATTGCAAAGTCGCCATGCTAAACGTCCTCCTTCCAGATCAGAGAAGCCATACGCCCGGTAACACCGTCGCGCCGATAGGAAAAGTAGCGCGCAGGGTCAGCCACCGTACACAGATTACTGCCAAAAATGGCCTGCACGCCGGCGCGCTGCAAGCGCCGCCGTGCCAGCGCATAAATATTCGCGAGCCAACGGTCCCCACGTCCGGGGCGGAAGGCTTCTGCCGCCCCGGCATCCTCCGCCAGGAAAGCCGCCCGCAGCTCCGGCCCGACCTCGAAATGCTCAGGCCCGATGGCGGGTCCCAAGTATATCAGAATATCCTCCGGCGCCACCTGCATGGCCGCCACGCCGCG
>NZ_DAHVHY010000017.1 GCF_027322205.1 Acidithiobacillus sp. | reverse complement strand
CAACAGGCGGGGTTGCGCGTTGCCGTATTTGAAAAACGCAACGCCGCGGCATGCGCGGCGGTGGATCCCTGTGATCGCGCCAGCTTAATCGCCACCGGGTCCGGGCGTTTTCTGGCCAGCCTGGGCATTGATCCCGCGCTGCTGGGCAGTGCCGTGGAACGCATGCGGGTCTGGGATGCGGAAGGCTCGGGCAGTATCCATCTGGATGCCGAAGAAGGTGGAGCAGACCGACTCGGGCACATTGTCGGGAATCGTCGCCTGGAACAAGCCCTGCACGCGGCGCTGGAAAGCGCCGGGCTACACATTCATTACGGACGGGAGATCACCAGCGCCGTTGCCGGCAACAAAGCCATGCACGTTACCGATGCCTCGGGGATGGAGTTCCACGGCACGCTGCTGGCCATTGCGGAGGGCCGCCAGTCCCCCTTGCGCAACGCGCTCATTCAGGCACCGGTTTTCCGGGAAGATTATGGGCAGGATGCCATTACCGCTACGGTCTGGATTGAAAAACCTCATCGCCACATCGCCTACCAGCGCTTCCTCCCCACCGGTCCGCTCGCGGTGCTGCCCTTTAACGATGATACCGATGGTAAAGCCCGTGCCTCCATCGTCTGGAGTGCAAAACATACGCGTGCACGTCACCTGATGGCTTTGGACGATGCCCGGTTTCTCCGCGAACTGTATCAGGCGTTCGGGCCACAACTGGGACATTTCCAACGCATTGGACGACGCAGCAGTTATCCGCTCTCGGGCCTGCACAGCAGCCGTTATGTCGGGGAACGCAGCGTGTTGCTGGGGGATACCGCCCACGGCGCCCATCCGCTGGCGGGGCTGGGGGTGAATTTAGGCTTTCGCGACGCCGAACAACTGATGAAAGTCATCGCAGTAGCCCGTCAATGCCATGAGGACTGGGGCGAAGCCGCCGCGCTGCGTCGCTATCAAAGTGCGCGAAGGCCTGATAATCTCGTTACGGTACTGACTTGCGGTGCTCTCAGCCACCTCTTTTCCAACCGCAGTCGTGGTCTTGCCCAACTGCGCGACTTGGGGATGCTGGGGATGGGGGCGATCACTCCGGTCAAACGTTTTCTCATCCGTCAGGCCATGGGCCTTTAAGGAGACTGACATGCAACACCGTATTGCCGACGATATCGCTGCCGCCTTTGGCGACACCCTCGCCCGCTTAGGGACCGTCAAGGAAGATATGGACAAGCAGGCGCGCGCCATGCTTTCCAATGCGCTGGATCGTCTGGATCTGGTCACCCGTGATGAATTCGATGTGCAGCAGGATTTGCTCTCCCGCCTCGCCGCGCGCGTTGCGGTGCTGGAAGAACGCCTCGACGCCCTGGCGCCCAAGGCCACTGTAGACGAAAACGCCAGCAAGGGCTGAACTTGCCGCTGGCGACGGTCCATAGCCGCGCCCTTACCGGGGTCCAGGCGGCAGGTGTGACGGTAGAGTGTGATTTGGGTCCCGGCCTACCCACTTTCGCGGTGGTCGGTCTTGCCGAAACGGCGGTCAAAGAAGCCCGGGACCGGGTGCGCTCGGCCATTCAGAACAGCGGCTTTGAATTTCCGGCGCGGCGGATGGTCGTCAATCTGGCCCCCGCCGACCTGCCCAAAGAGGGTGGCCGCTTCGATCTGCCCATGGCCATCGGCATTCTCGCCGCCAGCGGGCAACTTCCCGCGGCGGCACTGGAAAAACTGGAGATGATTGGCGAACTGGCACTGGACGGTAGCCTGCGTCCGGTGACGGGCACGCTCTCCAGCACACTGGCGGCGGGGCAAGCGGGGCGCGCCATTCTGGTGCCGCAAGGCAATGCCCAGGAAGCCGCTTTCGCCCAAAGCACCCCGGTCTTTGCCTGCGCAAATCTGGCAGAGGCCGTCGCCCACCTGCGCGGCACGGATCGCCTGCCCGAAGTCATCTCCGATGCGGACGCCCAAGTATCCGCCATCCCCTACCCCGACCTGCGTGACGTACGCGGTCAGGAATCGACCAAGCGGGCGTTGATTGTCGCGGCGGTGGGCGGCCATCACCTGCTCCTGTCCGGCCCGCCGGGCACCGGCAAAAGCATGCTGGCGGCGCGTCTGCCTGGCCTGCTGCCCCCTCTGCGCCGCAGCGAGGCGCTGGAAGTAGCCGCCATCCACAGCCTGCAAGGAAACGGCTTCGATATTCGCTATTGGGGTAGACGCCCTTTCCGTAGCCCCCACCATAGTGCCTCTTCAGCGGCACTGGTGGGCGGGGGTTCGCACCCGCGTCCCGGCGAAATCAGCCTGGCGCACCACGGTATTCTTTTCCTGGACGAAATGCCCGAGTTCCCCCGTGCGGTATTGGAAGTACTGCGGGAGCCGCTGGAGTCTGGAGAAATCCATATCGCCAGGGCGGCGCGGCGGGCCACTTTTCCGGCCCGTTTTCAGTTGGTCGCGGCGATGAATCCCTGTCCCTGCGGCCATCTCGGTGATCCGCAGCAGATGTGCCGCTGTACCCCGGCGCAGGTCAGCCAATACCGCAGTCGGCTCTCCGGCCCGCTGCTGGACCGCATCGACATCCAGATGGAAGTGCCCGCCCTGCCGGTGAGCGCCTTGCAAGAGGCGGCACAGGGCGAAAGTTCCGCCTACTGGCGCGAACGCATAGCGCAGGCTGTTGAGCGTCAGTGGCAACGCCAGCAGATGCGCAACGCGCAACTTCAGGGCGCACTGCTGGAGCAGTTTTGCGCCCTGGATGCAGTGGGCACCCGCCTGCTCAACCGCGCCACCGAGACCCTGCATCTCTCCGCACGCGGTTACCATCGGGTGCTGCGCGTCGCCCGCAGTATTGCGGATCTGGAAGGGAGCGATCCGATCAGTACCCAGCATCTGGCGGAAGCCATCCAGTATCGGCGCTTGGCGCGGACACTGGCGCAGTAATCAGTTAGAGAAAAGGCCGCTGATTTTTATATCATCAGCCCTTACCCTAGTCCTCATGAATACCCGTGTGCCGCCCAACCGCAGAACTCGCCGATGACGGCGATGCCGTCTCAGTACGGGCTATTGCCGCCATCCGTGAGAAATACTTGCGCGCACGTTGCGGGTTTTTGGCGACACCCTGGCCTTCCTCATAGGCCAGGCCCAGGTCAAAATTCGCACGGGCGCAGCCGAGGCGAGCCGCCTGACGGTACCAGTGCAAGGTCGCCGGCCAGCCTTTGACGACGGTACTTTCCTGGCGGGTGATCAGAGGCGAGTAGAGGGTACCGAGGTAGAAGGCGGCCTTGGCATCCCGCGCTGATGCTGCCTGCTGCAAACGCACCAGCGCGGCTGGGTCCTGTTCGGCCTGATTGCGCAGGGATTCCAGATCCTGCGCCAGCGCCGCGAGGGGCCACAAGCCGACGACCAGCAAAAGTATCACGCATCGAAACATGGCCTCCTCCTTCGCTTTGGATCAGGTTCCCGCGTGCTCACGGGTAGCATGGAACACCACCTGTGGCCAGCGCTCCATAGTAAGGTCCAGATTAACGCGGGAAGGCGCCAGATAGGCGAGGCGATTCCCCGCATCTTCGGCGAGCTGTTCTTCATGCCTGCGGGTAAATTCGGCAAGTATTTTGGGGTCATCACACTGAATCCAGCGCGCCGCCTGTACCGTCACCGGCTCGAAAATCGCGTCGACGGCATATTCGGTTTTCAGCCGTTCCGCTACCACATCAAATTGCAGTACGCCGACCGCACCCAGGATCATATCCCCACCTTGCCGCGGTTTGAAGACCTGGGTGGCGCCTTCCTCCGCCAACTGCTGCAGCCCCTTTTGCAGTTGCTTGGCCTTGAGCGGGTTACGCAGGCGCACCCGGCGGAACAACTCCGGCGCAAAGTAGGGAATCCCGGTGAACTGCAGAGCTTCACCCTGACTGAAACTATCGCCAATCTGAATGCTGCCGTGATTATGCAGGCCGATGATGTCACCAGCGAAGGCTTCCTCCACCAGCTCCCGCTCCTGGGCGAGGAAAGTAATGGGATTATGCACCTGAATATCCCGTCCCAGGCGCAAATGTTTAATCTTCATGCCGCGCTGAAAGTGCCCGGAGCAGACCCGGAGAAACGCCACCCGGTCGCGGTGCTGGGGGTCCATATTGGCCTGAATCTTGAACACAAAACCGCTGAAGGCCTCTTCTTCGGGCTGCACTGTCCGTCCCGTGGTGGGACGGGGGCGAGGCGAAGGCGCCCAGTCGATAAGAGCTCCCAGCAATTCCCGCACCCCGAAGTTATTGATGGCCGAGCCGAAAAACACTGGCGTCTGCTGTCCCTCTAGAAAATCCTCCAGCGCGAAGGGGTGGGAGGCACCACGCAGTAAGTCCACCTGTTCCCGCAACTCAGACATTTCTTCAGGAAAGCGGCGATCCAACTCCGGGTTATTGATCCCGGCAATCCGCTCCACCGTCTGCTCCCGGGTTTCCTCACCAGCGGCGAACACCAGCACCTCATCGCGCAGCAGGTGGTAGACCCCCCGAAAACGCTTGCCCATACCGATGGGCCAAGTGACCGGCGCGCACCGGATACCCAGTACCGACTCCACCTCATCCAGCAATTCCGTCGGATCGCGGCTTTCACGGTCGAACTTGTTCATGAAGGTGATGATGGGGGTATCGCGCAGGCGGCAGACTTCCAGCAGCTTGATGGTCTGCGCCTCAACGCCATTGCCGCCGTCGATCACCATCAGCGCCGAATCCACCGCCGTCAGTACCCGGTAAGTATCTTCGGAGAAGTCCTGATGACCCGGCGTGTCCAGCAAATTGATGACATGCTCGTCATATTCAAACTGCATCACCGAACTGGCGACGGAAATGCCGCGACTCTTTTCGATGGCCATCCAATCGCTGGTGGCGTGACGACTGCTTTTGCGCGCTTTGACCGTCCCCGCCAACTGAATCGCGCCCCCGAAGAGCAGGAGTTTTTCGGTAAGCGTCGTCTTGCCGGCATCGGGATGGGAGATGATGGCAAAGGTGCGGCGACGCCGAATGGCGTCAATAAACGCGTCGGCCGAGGCCGCAGCAACAGGGGATGACGACATAAAAGATTAACCTTCTCTGAGTTGATTTACGGACGGCAGAAGCGACAAGGACAAAACCAGCGCATCCTCCCGACCCTCTTCATTACGATAATAATTCAAACGCACCCCGATTTCATGGAAACCCTGGGAACGATACAGATCCTGCGCACCGGCATTGGACACCCGTACTTCGAGAAAGGCCCTTTGCGCACCCAGTTGCCTGGCCCGGCAGAGAAGATGTTGCAGCATGCGCCGTCCAAAACCGCGCCGACGCAGGGCAGGCACCACACCAAGATTGAGGATATGCGCCTCGGCCGCACCCGTGGACAAGACTCCAAAGGCCACCAGCACGCCGGCGTCATCCTCCATAATCCAGGCATCATAACCCGCCTGCATGCAGTCGCGGAAAATACCCCGCGTCCAGGGTCCCGGTGAAATGTGCGATTCCAGCGTCGCCACGGCATCCAAATCATCGGCCTGCATGGGGCGCAGATTCATTTTTGTTGCGCCTCCGGCAGGGATGGACGGATATAGTGCGGCTCCAGCAACGCCGGGGAAATGCCGCGATCTCCTGTCTGACAACGCGTCTGCGCAAGGCGCAATACGGCCTCGGCCCGCGGAAAACTGTCACCACGCCAACCGAGTACGCCAGTCCCCTGCCAGTGGGCATGGTAGACTTGCCAGCCGGTACCCAGCCCCCACCACTGACCAGCAGAGGGCCAGTCTACGACATCGGGTGCACAGACTTTTTCCGTACCTTGCAACTGAGGGATACCCTGCGCGTCCTGACAAAACACCCCTGCGTAAACTTCGCCCCGACGCGCATCAAGCGCCGCCAGCACCTGCGGCTGCGGCACCGTCGCAGCCAGTGCCTGCAAACTGGAAACGGGATAGACGGGCAATCCCCTGGCCATGGCCAGCGCCTGTGCGGTACTGACGCCAATACGCACTCCGGTGAAGCCACCGGGACCTACACCGCAAGCAATTGCCTCTATATCGGCGAGAGTCATGCCGGCACGATCCAGCACCCGCTGAATCATGGGCAACAACAACTGACTGTGGCCATGAGCCGCCACGACAAGCTCTTCCAGCACCCCATCTGACGTACTGACCGCCACCGAGCAAGCTTCGGTGGCGGTATCCATGGCCAGGAAACGGCGCGCGTCCATCAGGCTTTTTCCCGCCAGAAGGCTTGGACCGCATCGAGGCTGGAAACACGCTGCATGGGCGGCAGACTATCGAGAAAAATCCGTCCGTAGCCCTTTGTGCGCAGGCGTGGATCGCAGAGCATGAGCACGCCGCGATCCGTCTCGGAGCGTATCAGCCGCCCAACACCCTGGCGCAGGGCAATGACCGCCTGGGGGATCTGCAATTCCCGGAAAGGCTCGCCGCCCGCCGCCTGGCACTGTTCCGTGCGCGCCCGCAGAATCGGGTCCGCGGGACTGGCAAAAGGCAATTTGTCGATAATGACGCAGGAGAGCGCTTCACCCTGCACATCCACCCCCTCCCAGAAACTCGCCGCCCCCAGCAGCACCGCATTACCCAGACTGCGAAAACGGTCCAGAAGACGGGGTCGCGGCATGCTCCCCTGCACCAGAATAGGGAAGGACAGCCGCTGCGACAAGGATGCCGCAGCCTCCTGCAAGGCCCGGTGACTGGTGAAGAGGAAAAAGGTTCGTCCGCCACTGGCCTCAATGACCGGTGCAGCGGCTTCCAGACAAGCCTGGGTATACGTGGGATGATTGGGCTCCGGCATCGCCGGTGGCAGATACAGCAAGGATTGCCGGGCATAATCAAAGGGTGATGCAGCGGTAAAGGTGCTCGCACCCGTCAAACCCAGGACCCGCTCGGTGCTGGTGAAACTGTCACCGACCCGCAAAGTCGCGCTGGTCAGGATCACACTTTCCACCGGCTCCAGCAGATGCCGCTGCAAAGGTGCTGCGACATCCAGCGGGGTCGCATGGAACTGCACCGTACGCGCCTTCTTTTCCTGCCAGAACACCATATTCGGGGCATTGTGCGTTGTAAAAAAATCGACTGTCGCCAGCAGGGTTGCGCCGCGTGCCGCACATTGCTCCAGGCCCTTGCCACGCGCTGCGGCCGCGGTCAGTGCCTGATTCAGCTCCGCCACGGCCTGACGCAGACGGGCAAAGGCAGCACTTTGCGCGTTATCCGTATGCAGGGTCCAGGACCCGCGCTCCTCACCGGGACCCAATGTAGTTCGCCACGCAGTCGTGAGGGTTTCCACCTGCGCCGCTGCAGCCAGTAAGCATTCATCATCCCCCGCCTCGGTCAGGGTTTCGGCACGACTGTCCCGTGCCCAATCCCAGAGCTGATGACTGCTCAGTTGCTGACCGAAATAACGTCCGGCCAGATCCAGCACCTGATGCGCCTCATCCAGCACTATCGCCTCGACCCGCGGCAACAAATCCCCCATGCCGTTCGCCTTCAACGCCAGATCAGAGAAGAGCAGGTGATGATTCACCACCAGAATATCCGCCTCCTGCGCCTGCCGTCGCGCCTCAATGACGTGGCAACGCCCATGCTCTGGACAATCGCTGCCGAGGCAGTTGTCCCGGGTCGAGGTCACCAGGGGCCAGACCGGCGAATCCTCGGGCACCGAAGTCAGCTCGCCAATATCCCCCTCCCGAGTCCGTCCGGCCCAGTCCGCCACCCGCGCCAAAGGTGCCGCCAGAGCGGGTGCCACGCCCTCGGCACCGAAACGTTGCAGACGATGCCGACAGAGATAATTGGCCCTCCCCTTGAGGCGACTGACCCGCAGCGGCTTTCCGGTAGCTCGCAACAGCAGCGGAATATCCTTTTCCAGAATCTGATCCTGCAAGGCCTTGCTACCGGTAGAGACCAGTACTTTGCGCCCGGAAAGCATGGCCGGCAGGAGATAAGCGAAAGTTTTGCCCGTCCCTGTCCCCGCTTCGATCAGGGCAACACCACCATTGTGCAAGGTATGGGCCACCTGCGCGGCCATGGCCTGCTGCTGCGTCCGCGCCCGAAACTGCGGCAGCACTTGGGCCAACGCCCCGGCCCGCCCCAACTGCACGGACCAGTCCTCCTCCCCGATCACTCCCGACACCCCATTGCCGCTCCCGTTTTATCGTCAGTCCTGCTATTTTTACACAATTTCGTGGCAAAAAGGGCATTCCATGTATAAACGGCGCGTGCGCATCCTGTTCTGGCATCCAACTGATCCAGCAAAGGCCCGCTATGCCGCCACTTTGGCGGAAGCCTTGGGTGCGGACTGGCTGGAAGCGAGGATGGATGAACCCGACCATGCCTGGCCCGATCTCCTCATCGCCCTCGACTGCCGCACGGCGCCAGACATCCCGCGCGCGACGCATACCCAATGCAAATACTGGCCCCTGGCCCAGGGTAGCTGGAAGGACGCCGTGCGCGCGCGCATCACCGGCGTCATCGGCGGCTTGCGTCTGCTCGCCCGCATGGACCAGAGTCCGGCACCCGGCCATGCGGCAGCGCCCTTTGACAAGGCACTCAGGCTGAACTAAACCTCTAAAAGCTGATCACACTATATGCACCATAGACAAGCGCAATCATTCCTCGACAGAACGCGCTGCCTGTTGACTTCAAAAAGGAGAGCACGCATGGAAGTCATCCATAAAGACAAGCACGGCATCACCATCCGCTTCGACAAAAAGGACCTTGCTAAAATAGTCGAACCCATCGTTAAAAATGCCGAAAACTTTGCCAAGGACACCTTGGATATTGTCTACCTGCTGGCCGAGCAGGACTACCGGACAGATGATCACTTCAAACAACCACCCCATGTTTTTGACTAAAGGAAGCCATCCATGCAAATTCGCGAAGAGCAGGAGCAGAGCGTAGAAGTTGTTCTGACCACCCATGAGGCGGCGCAAATCGCCAGCAATATCCTGGAGAACCAGAAAGCGGCCGGTCCAGGGGCAGTGGCGCTGGCCGAACTGCTCCGGAAAGAAGGCTTCACGGCTGCCCAGGCCCAGGTATCCGATCGCTACGAGTGGAAAACGCCGGATGATATAGAGCAGGACGCCTAGGCGCGATGTGCATAGCGACGATCCATCCGGGCCGATCGCGTTGCACACACTAAAAACCCGCGGACTGCAACAGAGCGCGGGTTTTTAGCAAGCGACGAGCAAAAATTCATTCGTCATCAGGAAGCGTTGGATACCGGCAAACTACGCGCTCCGTCAAAATGTGCCGCCCAGTAGGGGTCATCCAGACTTGCCACCTGGACACCCGTGCGCGGAGTCTGGGCACTGACGAAGTGCTGGTGGCCAATGTAAATCCCGACATGGGAATAAGGCCGGTGCATGGTGTCAAAAAACACCAGATCACCCGGTTTCAGGTTAACCCTGGAAACTTTCCGCAACTCGGCTGCCTGGGCATAAGAGGTGCGCGGCACCTGAATATCAAACTTCGCCAGTATGTATTTAACAAAGCCACTACAGTCGAATCCAGAGGACGGACTCATACCACCCCAGCGATAGGGAGCACCAATAAACTTAAGTGCGGAAACCACCATCGAACGAGGTGATAGCCAGGAATTGTAACCGGAATGGCTGTCCGTTTCCGCATGCTGCCCTTCTTGCGCGATATCACTGGCCAGATCGGCCGCCGCTTGTGGCCCGACAGCGGCATTGCCACTGGTTTCCAACGCCTGCAAGGGGTGGCGTGCCCAATAATAGGCGTGGCTGGCCAACATCTCCAAAGCAAGTCGTAAATGAGACTGCTCTGGTGCTGAAGTGGCAACTACCGCAACTGGCGCTGCTATGAGGTTTTCTGGAAGAACGACCGGAGTGTCATCCGTCACCATACCTGCCCTGGCCAGCGCCAGCGAATGATCGACAAAAACGAGGCTCGTTACCTGCTCCGCATCGGCTGCAGGAAAGGATTGCACCTTGAAGTCGTAAGCCGAAACGCGCTGTGGTGCAGCACCCACTCCGGCAAATTCGACGGGCGCGAGATGCATCAACTGCAACACCGTCGGTGTCAATGCCCTATAATCGTTTTTGGGGGCACGCAACGCTGTCCCATGGGCAGTGCGAAAAACCACCCTTTTCACCTGCCTGGCGGGTACCAACCCCTTGTTGCGGATAAACTGTAGTTGGGCTGCTTTCGAGCTTTTCGACGTGCTCTTATAATGGGGTCGAGCGTGGGTGTGGTGACTGATCCGATACCAAGCCTTGTGGCCTGCCTCGTGCAGCGCCGCCTGACACACCCCGATCCCGCCCAGAAACGTCAATACCGCCATAGCAACCTGCCAGCGATGCTTTTTCTGCATTCCTTCGTCTCCCGAATCACCTGGGAATCGCCGCTGCGTAATCTGCCTTCTGGCTGATTATGCAGAGACATTGCCATTTCTCGTCAAGATAGAGAAACTTCGAGGCTACCCCCTATCCACAATAAAAAAGCCGAACAGGTTCGGCTCGTCATGCATGCTGCGCTCTGGACGTGGAAGCACCGCGGCACCGCAACGACCCAAGGGATCGGACCGGCGACGCCCGTACGATAGCCCCTCCCAAATCAGGTCGAATATTAGCCATTAGTAAAATCGATGCTCCATAGTCCATGTTTGGGACTATAGGTCGTATCCATGCCCGAGGCAAGACCCAATCGCTAGTTTTAACAGGACATGACGCCAGCCCTTATAGCTACTGGCCCGACAATTGCTTATCAACGATTGGGAATAATCCTCATGGAGACGCAAACCAATGCCTACTTCGACAGCAAAGAGGCGAGAGCAAACACCTGCCAGCAAAGTCTTGACGCGGGCCAGAGACGGGCGCTGGGCTTGGGCGACACACTTGCCTGGCTTGCTCGCCCTCTTGCTCTTCCTACTAGTACCTCCTCTGGCGGCGGCTGCCCCAAATGGCGCAGTGCGAGACGCTGCACCACTCATCCAGCGGCTGGACCATGCCCACTGGATCGCTCAGGGACATGGTCCGCACGTCCTCTACGTCATCTTTGATCCTAACTGTCCCTACTGCCATGTCCTCTATGATGAACTGCAACCACGCATCCAGCCGGATCAACTTACGGTTCGCTATGTGCCGGTGGGATACCTCGCCCCCTCCAGTTTTGGAAAAGCGGCCGCAATACTGGAAGCCAAAAATCCGCTGGCCGCTCTGCAAAAGAACGAAAAGGGCTTCAATGTAACCAGTCATGACGGCGCCATTCCCGAAATCCTGCCGGATGCAGCCAGCGTCAATGCGCTCCACTCAAATATGAGTATTCTTGAGGCCACCGGGCAAAAAATCGTCCCCACCATAATCTATGCACGCCGCGATAACACCGTGAAAATCATTAAAGGTACCCCGGACCAGGCGGATTTGCCCGCAGTTTTGAAGGAGATTCGCTGAGCCCCCTCAGTAAGGACCCAGCATGTAGATCAACAGCGAACATCAGAACCTATTGACAGGTACGCCCATTCGTATAATAGTGAGAATGGTTCTCATTCATTACGAAAGGGCGCTCCATGACTTTGTTTTCCTGCCCCACTACTGTGGCTCTCCTCTTCTGCGCCAGCGTCCTCGGATCCGTCTCCGGTGCCTGGGCAACGGATAGTCCCTCGCCCTCCGGCAATGGATCTATCCCGGACATCTCCGGCATTTCGCCCAAATATCTGCCCGTCTATAGCTATATTACCAATGGCCTCTCCTGGGCCGGACACCTGGATAGCGAGGTTTTCACCAATTTTGCCGACGGGACTAAACAGGGCAGCGAGGGTAATATCGTCGGGCAGATCGGCGTCGAATATGACAGCGAAAAGGCCGGTCTGTGGAAAGGCGGCAAATTCACCCTCTCCCTGATAGGCATTTACAACAGTGCCATCCAGCAGAACTACAGCGGCGACATCCAGACGGCCAGTAACATCTGGGCACCCGATGCAGTCCGCTTTTACGATGCCGCCTTCCGTCAGCGCTGGACGGACTGGCTCAACACCCGTATCGGTTACATGGATGTGAACTATTACTTCGACGTCACGGCCAACGCCTTGCAGCTCATCAACAGCTCCTTTGGCATAACACCGACCATGACCGTCAATGTCCCTGGTACCGCCACCTATCCTTACTCAGGCTTGGGGCTTCTGGCAGGTACCCATAGCGAGCACCTGAGTAGCAAGGTCGCACTATTTCAGGGCGATCCTCAGCATCAGACCTCAGCCTTTGAGCGCGGCTACATGGCCTTATGGGAAGGAGGTCTGCACTGGGGCAAAGAGGATAACGACGTCCCAAAGGGTAACACCGATAATTATGGTCGATACGTCCTCAAAGCAGGTGTCTGGCACTACCAGCAACCCCATTCGGACCACTATGGGCTCTCTCCTGCGACTTCTGGCGTCTATGCCGTCGCCGAAGGGAACTGGAGTCTGCCGGGAGAACGTCAGCTCGGTGCCTTCGTCCAGATGGGTGGTGCGCCACAGGGCCTCAATCCCGTTCCCTGGTATCTGGGACTGGGCCTGCGCCTGGGTCACCCGTTCGCCAGTCGCCCGGATGACAGCTTATCCATCGGCATGGCGCGCGCCTGGCTGCATCCAGGTCCTGTGGCAGAACGCCTTGGCGTGGAAACCACTGCCATCCACAGCGCCGAAACGTCTTACGAACTCACCTACGTCGCAAAACTCACCAGGCAGGTCAGCCTGCAGCCCGACCTGCAGTTCATACAGCATCCCAACGGCTATTATCCTGACACCACCGTCGGCATATTGCGTTTACACGTCGAATTTTCCTGAAGCAGATTGAAAACCATCCCATGGAAACAGTCCTCATGCATAAGCAAGCCGATCCAGTACATCCATTCCTGTCCGTAGGAAACCTTAAACCGGGCGACAGCGCCAGGGTACGCGAGATCGCTGGCGGCAGAGGCATTCAGCAACGCATGAGCATGTTCGGCATTCGCCGGGGCACCGACATCCGCGTAGTTCATGGCCCAGGTAAGCGGGGTGCCATATTGCAGGTGGGCGGAGCACACATTGCACTGGGCTGGGGTTTGATCCAGCGTATCGCCGTCGAGTTGTTGGGGACCGAATCCCCGAATACAGGAGCACAGGTATGAGCGCGTGCCACGAAGAAAATCAGAAAATCTCGTCCACCACCGGGCTACCGGTTATCGCTTTGGCGGGCAATCCGAACTGCGGCAAAACCACCGTGTTCAACCTGCTGACAGGCGCCCACCAGCATGTGGGCAACTGGCCAGGCGTTACCGTCGAACGGCGCGGCGGCAGCATGAGCTTGGGTGGCCGCAAGGTCTCGGTTGTTGACCTGCCGGGTGTCTACAGCCTGCTGGGGGGAGGCGGCGAGGATCAGTCGGTGGCCCGTAACTTCCTGCTCGACGGGCAGGTCGATCTGGTTATCAACATCGTGGATGCCTCCAATCTGGAGCGGCATCTGGCCCTGACCGCAGAATTATTGGAAACGGGCCGCCCGATGATTCTGGTAATGAATATGGTCGATGAGGCCGAGGCCCAGGGACTGGAAGTGCTCACCGCTGGACTGTCAACGGCACTCGGTCTGCCGGTAATACCCATGGTCGCCCGCAAGGCCAAGGGTCGCAGCGCTCTGCTGGAAAGCCTGACACAGGCACTCAAGCAGCCACCCCATGGCAGCCCGCCTGCCTATGGCCCGCTCATAGAATGCGCTCTGGACACCCTAAGCACCCTGCTGCCGGGCAGCAATCCCGTGCGTCAGCGTTTCGAGGCCTTACGCCTGCTGGAGGGCAGCGCCGACCCCACCAACTCCGGGGTGCAACATACTCTGCAGCAAATCACCGCAGAGGTGGAAGATGGCAGCGCTGAAACCCCTGCCGATCTGATCATGGATCAGCGTTTCGGCTGGGCACAGGAAATGGCCACCACGGCGCTGCGTCGTAACGGACATGCCGGAATACGCCAGCGGGTCACCGACCTGCTGGATCATGTGGTGCTGAATGACTGGCTCGGTGTTCCCGTTTTTTTGCTGGTGCTCTATCTGGTCTTCGTCGTCAGTTTCAGCGGCGGTAATATCTTTTTGGATTTCTTCGATCAGGCTTCCGCTGCTCTCCTGATCCATGGGGTCGGTCATGTGCTGCTGGAGACGGGGCTACCCACCGGGCTGATCTCTATCGTTGCCGGGGGCGTTGGCGGCGGACTGAATCTCGTAATTTCCTTCATTCCCCCTATTGGCCTGACTTTCGTTTTTCTGGCCTTGCTCGACGATTCGGGTTACATGGCCCGCGCCGCCTATGCCATGGATCGTCTGATGCGGCGCCTGGGACTACCCGGCAATGCGCTCGTTCCCATGGTGATCGGTTTCGGCTGTAATGTACCCGCCATCATGGGATCACGCATCATCGAAGATCCGCGCGGACGTATCCTGACCGTGTTGATGCAACCCTTTATGTCCTGCTCCGCACGCCTGACCATTTATATGGCCTTTGCCGTGGTGTTCTTTCGCAGTAATGGCGGACAGGTAGTCTTCGCCCTCTATGTGCTGGGTATTATCGTCGCCCTGCTGACGGCCTGGCTGCTCGGCAAAACCGCCTTGCGCGGCGAGGCACTGCCCTTCGTCATGGAACTGCCGCCCTACCGCCTGCCCAGCATCCGGAGTGTGGTACTGCAGAGCTGGCAGCGCTTGAAGGTATTCATCTTCCGGGTGGGCCGGGTGATTGCAGTCATCGGCGTGGTACTCTTCATTCTTCCCGGTATCGGCTGGACAGATCACGGGCTGCACAGTACCGACATTGACCATTCCCTGCTCGCCCAGGGCAGCCGCGCGCTGGTTCCGATTTTTGCGCCCATGGGGATTCATCAGGAGAACTGGCCCGCCATTTCCGGGCTGATTGCAGGGGCAGCCGCCAAGGAGATCGTGATCGGCACGCTGAATGGTATTTATCAGCGGCAGAATGCGGCCGACCTGATGGCAGCCTATCGCGATCCCGACCTTGCCGGACAACTCTGGGATGCGCTCAAGACAATCCCCACTAATGCCATCACCTTTATCACCACGCTGGACGACCCTTTGGGTCTGTCCGCTATCACATCCACCGCCTCCACCCAACAGGCATCGGGGGCGGAAAGCGCCACCCTCCAGGCTATTGCGGCCGGCTTCACCGCCCTCTCGGCATTTGCTTACCTGGTCTTTGTGCTGCTTTACGTGCCCTGCGCCAGCACCATGGGCGCACTCCGCCGGGAAGTCGGCTGGGGCTGGATGATCTTCTCCCTGCTGTATGGTATCAGCCTGGCTTGGGGCGCGGGCGCGGTGGTTTACCAGACGGGCACCTTCACCGAACATCCGGGATCCTCCGGGGCATGGATCGTGGGGGTACTGGCAGCCTTTGCCTTGCTGGTCATTGGTCTGCGGCTTTATGGGCAGCGCGTGGCCGCCTTAGCGAAGCCCTCTCTGAACCAGAGGGCGGCGGCATGAAACCCTTATTCGCGGTTCGGGAGGTACTACTGAGACAGGGCATGGCCAGCGCCAGCCAGATGGCTGCCGAATTAAAGCTCTCTGTTGGCCTGGTCGAGGACATGCTGGCGTACTGGCAGTGTCGCGGCGCGGTAGAGCCGGTACTGGTCGGGACCCATAAAAGCTGTGGCAACCGTTGTAATTCGGGCGGATGCGGCAGTTGCAGCAGCGCCCCGGCGTCCCCCGTTCAGGCCTACCGCTGGTGCGGCGTGGGGGGAAGACAGTGAGGACACCTCAGCCCGCCGTTCCATCATACGTTCGACTTGGCGACGGCACTCGCCCGCTCGGCCTGGGCGCCGCGTGTCGGGTACCCAAGATTTGGATCGGACGAAGGGTCGCAGTATGCAAGCAGCCCTTCTCCTTGATAGGCGATCACTTAACCTATTGTCTCCATGAAGAGGTCCTCTATACTTATCCCACAGGCCGGGAGTGATATTTGATTGGCCATGACGAACGAGGTGACCGGTGCGGTTAAAAGTGGCAGCCATTCAGATGGCCGTAGGAGAAAACGAGACCGACAATATCGCCAAAGCACTGCGGCACGTAACCTCAGCGGCAGACGCCGGTGCCCGGATCATTCTCCTCCAGGAACTCTTCAGCACACCGTACTTCTGCAAGGACCAGAATCCCGACTTCCTGAACCTGGCACAGCCCCGCGAGAGCCACCCCGCCCTGCTGGCCATGCAAAAGCTGGCGCGGGAGCGCGAGATCGTGCTCCCGGTCAGCTTTTTTGAACGCGCCAATAACGCCTTCTTCAATAGTCTGGTGGTTTTTGACGCCGACGGCAGCGATCTGGGGCTCTATCGCAAGGCCCATATCCCGGACGGCCCCGGTTATCAGGAAAAATTTTATTTCAGCCCCGGCGATACTGGGTTCCGTGTATTTGACAGCCGCTACGGACGCCTCGGCGTCGCCATCTGCTGGGACCAATGGTTCCCGGAAGCGGCGCGGGTGATGGCGCTGCGGGGTGCCGAAATCCTGTTCTACCCCACCGCTATCGGCTCTGAACCTCAAGCCCCGGAAATCAACAGCCGCGGACACTGGACCCGGGTCATGCAGGGCCATGCTGCCGCCAATCTGGTCCCCGTGGTGGCTGCCAACCGGGTGGGCCGGGAAATCGGCCGGGAGAGCGAAATCACCTTCTATGGTGGATCTTTCATCAGCGATGCTACTGGCGCGCTGATAGTCCACGCCGAGCAGGAGGAGACTATCCTCTACGCCGATCTCGACCTGCAAGCCCTCGCCGCACAGCGGCTGGAGTGGGGCCTCTTCCGTGATCGCCGCCCTGAACTTTATGCGCCTATCCTGACCCTGGACGGGAGTCCGCGCCATGGATAATCCCCAGCCCTCCGCGCCTCCCGTCATCGCCCTGAGCGCATACGAGCGCAACGGCGAAGCCTTTTCCCTCGCCCCGCAGTACGCCGCCGCCGTCTGTCAGGCGGGCGGGTTACCCATCCTCTTCCCGCCCCAGTGCCCCGAAGCCCGTATCATTCTATTGCGCTGTGACGCGCTGGTGCTCACTGGCGGTGGTGACATCTCTCCCGATTTTTATGGCGCGCCATGCGATGACAGCACCCATGCCATGCACCCAGACCGCGATGCCGCCGAGATTGCCCTGGCGCGGGAGGCCATCGCCCGGCGCATCCCGGTGCTCGGCATCTGCCGCGGCCTCCAGATTATCAATGTCGCCCTTGGCGGCGACCTTCTCCAGGACCTGCCCAAAAGCATCGGCACCCGCATTTGCCATCGCAACGCCGAGCATAATCCCATCATGCATGAGGTCATCGTCTTGCCGGACACGTTGCTGGGGAGCATCGTCGGACGGGATACCCTGGAGATATCCTCCTGGCATCACCAGGCCATCGCGAACATGGCCCCCGCACTACGCATCAACGCCATCGCCGAGGATGGCGTCATTGAAGCCGTGGATATGCCCGACAATCCAGATGTCTTTGCCGTCCAGTGGCACCCGGAGCATACAGCCGCCGGTGATCCGCATCAGCAGACCCTGTTTAACTGGCTGGTACAGCGCGCTGCCCGGCGCCTGGTGCGCACGCAACAGCACACGGCGAGACAAAGACTTAGCGGAAAGGATGCTCGGAAGGCCGCAAACGCTGTTGCAGCCAAGCCAGCACGGCGGGAAACAGTGAAATCACGATGATAGCGACGATCACCATATTCAGGTGACTTTTAACCCAGGGAAAGCGCCCGAGGAAATAACCAGCACCCAGCAAGCCCCCCACCCACAGGAAAGCGCCCGTCAAATTGAAACCAAAGAAACGACGATACGGCATAGTGGCAATACCTGCCACAAAAGGTGCGAAGGTACGAATAATGGGCAAAAAACGGGCGATGATCACCGTCTTACCGCCATGTCGTGCATAGAAGCGCTGGGTCGTATCCAAGTACCGGACATTGAGCAGGCGCCCACCAAAAAGGCGAACACCCCAGCGGTGCCCCACCCAGTAATTCACCGCATCGCCCAGCACTGCCGCAGTCACCAGCAGACCCAGCAACCAGGGTGCGTTCATGATGCCCGCGCCGGCTAAGGTACCACAGATAAATAACATGGAGTCGCCCGGTAAAACCGGCATAATCACCAGCCCGGTCTCGGCGAAAAGAATCAGGAACAACAGGGCATAGACCCAAGCCCCATATTGCTGAAGAAACACTATCAGGTATTGGTCAAAGTGCAGCAGAATCTGCACGAGATGATGAATGTCCGGCATTGGCGCGATCACCCGGTGCGACGTGAATTCATGTGTCTTCCGGCGCGCCGCGACAACGCTGATAGTAGCGTTCGAACATCCTCTCCAATTCAACAATGACCGTCTCTGCCGCTTCCCCGCCCAGCACATGCCTGGACATCAGACTGGAGGTGTCGTTGAGCATCTCCTTGGCATCGAGCATGGCATAGCTTTCCCGCAGGCGTTTAATCGCACCGACGACGGTCTCACCCTCTTTGGCGGGTAAAATCTTTGGCGCCTGATGCATCACCACCGTTTCTGGTTGTTGCCGGCTTCTCAAAAAATCGGCAAAGGCCAGCAACTGCTCTTGCTCCGCGCTCCCGAGTTTGCGCATGACGCGGAGAAAATGACGCTCCCGGCTGTTCATACATCATCCCCGGTATCGACTTTGAGGGAGAATACCCGTGGTTTGCGTTTCTCGGTCATGAGGGATAACTCGCGGACCAAGGCAATGATGACCCGGTCCGTAGTTTTCTGCATCTCCGGCCACAGCGTCCGCGCCCGCCCCAGGAGTTCGCCGATATTCTCTGGCGTTTCGCGATCTTCTTCCATAAGAATATCTTCAATCAGTCCCGGCTTCATTTCCGGCCGGAACAGCAGTCCCACCACACCTTCCTCCGGGCGGAAGGCGATCCAGCGACCATCGTCATCCGTCACCAACGGCTCGACACCCTCCGGCAGGGTGGCGGTGCCCGGTGACCAGACCATCACCTGAGCACCATCCACTGCCTGCGCCAGCGGGTCGTTGCGGCCTGCCTCGGTGGCGTGGGCGGTAGTGAAGTAGGCATTATGATAAGGTTCCAGGTGCAATTCGGCCCCTTCATACTGCGCCAGCAATAACGCCCCCAAGCCAAAGCCCACCACCGGCCGCTTCGCCTTGCGGAAAATAGCGATGGTATTGAGTTCCTGGGTCAGCCAGGCATATTTGTCCGACTCCAGGGGAGACATAGGCCCACCCAGCAAAAATAAGGCATCAAAAGTCAGCGCATTGCCCGGCAGCTCGTTACTGAGAAAAACCCGGAAGTAACTGAAACCGATGTCGCGCTTCTCCAGTTGACTCTCCACGATGCCCAGAAACTCGGAGTAACTGTGCTGCACGACGGCAAAATGCTTCATGTTAACCCCCTCGACGCACCGGCACGGACAGCATGTCCCTGCTACAGCGATCTTTGGCGAACTCCAGAAACTCGTCCATCACCAGACTACGAAATTTCTGCTTCTGATAGACGAAGGAATAGGGGCGGGCCAGCGGCGGATTCAAGGGGCGCGCCAGCAAAGTACCCAGCGCCAACTCCTTGAGAACAGTCGCCTCGGAGACAATCGCCACCCCCAGCCCGCCTTCCACAGCCCCTTTAACCGCTTCCGGACTGCCTAATTCCATGGTGATATGCAGATCGTTGGTGTCCACGCCGACCTGATGCAAATACTCCATGGTCACCTCACGGGTGCCTGATCCTTCCTCGCGGGAAACAAAGGGATAATCCAGCAACTCCTGCGCGGTCACACTTTCGTAGGTACCCAGGGCATGTTCCGGCTCAGCAATGACCACCATGGAGTCCATGCAGCACTTCAACGTGGCAAGACTTTTGTTGGTCACCACCCCTTCCACCAGACCCAGATCAATGCTGTTATCCTCAATCATGTGGACAATTTTATCCGTATTGCCCACATGCAGGCGCACCTGCACATCGGGATACTTCATTTTGAAGTCACCCAGGACCCGAGGCAGCATGTATTCGGCAATGGTCGTACTGGCCCCGATGAGCAGTTGCCCGCGCAGATCACCCGTCATTTCCCCGACCCGATTGGACATCTCACTATACAGCGCGATGATGCGCTCGGAGTACTCATAAACCACCATACCGGCCTCGGTGAGGCTGATGCGGTTATGAGTGCGGTCAAACAAACGCGTATTGAATTGCTCTTCCAGTTGCTTGACCTGGAAGGTCACCGCTGGCTGGGTCATATGCAGTGTATCTGCCGCCTTGGTAAAGCTGAGCAGCCTTGCCACGGTGTGAAAAACCTGTAAACGCCTATCTGCCATGGAAATCCTTAAGTCGCCCGCGACTTTTCACCAGTTTATGGGTAGTATCTGAGCGCTTCAATACAGTATTAACGGAGGATAACCCATGCCCAAGGCTTGGGAAAAGCTCGACCTGCAAGGCGCCGGGGTACAGAGTCTACAAATTCGCTTGCAAAAACTCCAGAAGAAATCTCTATGGGGTTATCTATACTGGTGCTTGTTTCCCGTTGGAGCGCATCGTTTCTATCTGGAACAGGCCTGGGCCTGGGTCTTTCCGCTAATCAGCGCCGCAATTATCGGGCTGGCCTTTCTGGGTTTAATCTGGGAGGCCATTGGCCTTACCATTGTGCTCTGCGCCACTGCGCTCTGGGACCTCAGCCGCATTGACCTGTGGATCAGCGCTTACAACAAGGCCCTGCGCAAGGCGAGCTGGTTCGCCAAACAGACGCCAGCCGCTCCCGCCAACTACCAGGGACGCGCAGACACCGGTGAGAAACCAGCGCAATGGCAGCGCGAGTTACGAGACTATACCCAGACCAAGGAGAGCGAGCGGGCCGGCCACCCTGCCGCCAATGCCCCCGCCAAAAAGGGTTTTGCGCCTGGACAGCGCCGCCTCTCGTTCGCGGAACAAGAGCGCCTGCTCGCCGAAATGGCCAAAGCCCCCAAAAGCGGGCCGGATCAGAAGTCAGCGGATTCCATCGAAAAATAGACGGAAACCGTTCAGTACAGACTATTCCTCCTTCTCAAACATGGCCAGATAGCGCCCTTTGGGGAGTGGAAGCTGTCTGGCTACCGCCAGAAAATCGGCGAGATGCAGGGGCGAGCTAAGTCCCACCAGCGTCACCCCGATACCCGGCGTCGAGCGCACAAACTGGATGGCGCGCTGCGCGGCATCAGCCAGCTCCGGCATCCCTTCCTGTAGAGAAGGCACTTCTTCCCGCGCCAGCAGTCCTTTGCCCAGGGGGTGACTCGCCATAATGGTCAGCTTGAGCTGAAAAGCCGCCTGAATGGTCGAGCCGATATTGCCCTGCCCGGTCACCTGGCTGAAACGGGTGTAGGCCTCCGGCATCAGCGCATTGAAGGGAAGTTGCACCACCCGCAGATGGTGGCGATTGCCTTGCCCTGCGGCCTTCTCAGCCAATCCGATCAGGCTGGTCAGCGACTGGAACAGCGTATTATCGGTCTCTACCCGGCAGGCATTAAAGGTGGAAATGCCATAGCAGCGAATTTTGTTGGCCTGCACCGCGGCTTCGAGCATGGTGAACACGTCGATCAGTTTCTGATACATGCGTTCCTTGCCAATCACCGGGATATGCACTTCCGGCTGATCAATCAGGAAGACATCCAACGTCTCTAAACCCGTCTGCTCGCGCAGGGCATCCAGTTGCCAGGCGATATACTCGGGGCTCAGGCAATGGACGCCCTGGGCGAGGTCATCTTCCTTGCCCAACCCCTTGGCCACCACTTCTTCACGGAAAAAGGCCAGCGGTTCCCTGGGGCGGCCGTTGGCAAAGGTCAAAAAGCCGCCCTTGCCGACGACAAAGAATTCCTCACGCCGAATGCCTGCCGCCATGGCCTTGGCAATACCCACCCCTACCGCCCGTCCGGCCCGTCCGAAACGATAGTTGGCACCAGTGTCGACGACATTGATACCCGATTGCAAGGCCTGCGCCACAATGGCCGCCACCGCGACATCCGTCACATCGTCCACGCCGCCGGGGAAGGTGCCGACCCCCAGCGAAGACAGCTTGATGCGGGTATTTAAAAAGTCACTGAAGTGTTCGTCCGCGAGGGTCTCGGCGAAGCGTGCCACATAGGTCTTGGTACCGGCACTGTTGGCGGCTCCGGGAATCAGTCCGTTTTCCGCAGCATTCACGCAGCGTTACTCCTGTTGACAAAGAGAGGGTGATGTTGCAGCAAAAAATCCAAGCGCTCATGCAGATCGGCGCGCACCGGGCCGGATCGGGGTGCATCTTCCAGCGACAGGAACTGCTGACCATAGTCCGGCACATCCTCATCGTCCAGCTCCCATTCGACGGCCTTGAGCAGCACCCGCCCGGCCGCAGGCAATTCCGCGGGTAACGAACGTCCGCTCAAAATAGCCCAAAGCCCCGTCCAGCAGCGCGCCAGGGCAACGGGATGATAACCACCCCCGCCCAGCACCAGCAGACGCGGACTTTCCGCGACAATCTGGCGTACGACCTGCCAGAACAGGCCGTTGGAGATCCGGAACTTGCTCAAGGGGTCGGGGGCGAGGATATCGGTGCCCGCCTGCAAAACGACGACATCTGGATCGAAGTGCTGCAAAACGCGAGGCCACAACACCGCAAAAGCCAGAGCATACTCACTGTCATTCACTTCTTTGGGCAAAGGCAGATTAACCGCCAAGCCCGGCCAATCGCTGAGCTTCCCGCCCTGAGAGGGGTAAGCGTAGTCCGTATCCATGTGCAGGGAGACCGTCAGCGTGTCCGGGTCCTCCACAAAGGCCGCCTCCACCCCATCACCGTGGTGGGCATCCATGTCCCAGTACAACACCCGCAACCCGGCGCGGCGCAGGCGCTGAATGGCGAGCACCGGATCGTTGAGGTAGCAGAAGCCACGGGCCTGACCCGGTGCAGCATGGTGCATTCCGCCTGCGGGGCTGAAGGCAGTTGCGCCTTCCAGCACGGCTTCCGCCGCGAGCACGCTGGAACCGGTAGCTAGGGAGGGGGTGTCGAAAAAACCGGGGAAATAGGGATTCTCCAACGTCCCCAGCTGATAACGCTGGCGATCGCCGTCCTGCACACCACCGCGAAACTGGGCGCGCTCAAAGGCCTGTATGTAATCTTTGGTATGAAAGCCAAAGAGCTCCCGATGGCTGGCCGGGCGGCCCTGCCGGTATTCTTCCGGCGCCATGGCCCCGTAGCTATTGATGAGGTCCAGGGTCAGGGACACCCGCGGAATCGCCAGGGGATGGTTACTCCCATAACTCGCCCGCCGGTAACGCGCCGCCCCGACAAAAATCGCGGGACGGGTCGCGGTAATCTGCTGACGCAGCATCTCCCGCTCACTCATTCTGCCAACGACCACCTGTACCTCGCCCGTCATGCGCTGTGACCGCGCAGGCGCAGGTAAATCTCGGGCAGGCGCGTCGGCAGGCTATCGAGATGGGGCAGCACGAGATAATGTCCGGGGCCAAAAACCAGCGGCAGATATTCACCGCCGCACGGGTCGAGACTGATGCAAAAGGCGTGGATACCCAAGTCCTGCGCCTCCTTCACCGCCATGCGCGTATCTTCCTGCAGATAGCGGGAATCACCGGCATCGTCATAATCTGCCGGACGACCGTCCGACAGGATCAACAGCAAACGCCGCTGCGCCGGACTCCGCAGCATCAGTCGCGAGCTATGACGAATGGCGGCGCCCATGCGCGTCGCCAGCCGCCCGGACAGGCCGCCGAGCAAGGCCCGCGCCCGCGCATCAAATTTGTCGGTGAATCGCTTGATGGGGTAAAGCAACACCTCGTCGTGATACTTGCTGGCGAATCCGTAAAGGGCAAAAGGATCGCCTACTTCCACCAGTGCCTCACCAAAGAGCAGCATTGCCGAACGCAAGCGATCCACCACCCGCACGCCGGAATCTCCGGCCTCCGCCATAATGGAGGTAGACAGATCGGCGAGCAGCAGTACCGAAGTATCTCGCTGTTGCGGTCGCCGTTGCAGGTAGATACCGGCTTTAGGCGAATGTCCCGCGCGCCGCTCCACCACAAACTGCACTGCGGCCTCCAAATCGGGCTCGTCACCCTCGTACTGGCGACGGCGCGGCGCCATCCGCGTCGGCTTCTGTGCCTGCAAGGCCCGCTTCAAACGCCTTAACGTGCCGTCATATTCGGCAGCAATGGCAATAGCCTTGGCCTCATCGTGTTCGCGCAGCGGACGCTCATGCACCCGCGCCCAGCCCTCTTTATAGCTCTGCTGACGGTAGTCCCATTCGCGATAAGGCCAGCCACCTTTAGGCCCTTGTACCCCGCGACCACTGCCCATGACCTTGGCGGGCATGGGAATACCGACCCCGACCCGCCCGCCGGTCCCCTGAATATCCTCAGGAGGAATATCCATATCCGGATCATTGCCTTCGGCCTGTTGCGGGGCCTCTCGCGGTTTTTCCTCATGGCCGGCAGCACCCAGTTCACCGCCGCCATCCATCTCCGGAACATCCGTACCGCGCTTCTGCCGCGGATACACCGGTCGTGCCGCATTGGGCGAATGGCCGGGCAGATAGGCGCGGGCGCGCTCAGACAAGGAGATCGGCGGCAAATCCGTCGTTGCATAGAGAGTGAGCGCTGCCCGGAAGGCGTCAACAATGCCGGTTTGTGCCGTCATCAACATGGCAAGATCCCCGGGCAATCTTCCGGCCATGCCATCTTCCAGCATATTCACAGCCGCCTGATAATAGTGCCCGGCAACCCCTTCCGGCCGCCTGCGCTGACGGGATGCCCGCAGCACCCGCGCCAGATAACCGGGCATCTCCCGCTCCAGCGCGCTATCCACACGCAGATCTTCACAGAGATCAAAAATCAGCTGAAAACGAATCATATCGTCGCCAAACTGGGCGAACAGCGGCCGCCAGGTGATCCGCTGGTCGGGATCCAGAGGCGGATGCTGCACACCGATCTCGGCAAAAAGGGTATGGATGGCATCTTGCTCATAGCTGTCAAAGACCAGATGCGCACCGGTATGGTAGAAGGCCAGCAAAGCCTCTTCCCGGTCGGGCATCACCGCCGGCACAAAGAGACTGCGCCCGTCGGTCTCGACAAAACTGCGCCCACCCTCCAGGCTCCAGTCCCCCTCTTCCAAGGGCAGATGCAGCCCGGTCCAGGCCTGAAGCAGGAGTCCGAAAAGCCGCTTGTGGGTTCCCATACGAAAGCCGGGCAAAACCTCCAGCAAAAAGCTGCGCGCCTCATCACTCTCCAGTCGGAACCAGGCCTCACCACGCACCCTGCCCGCCGCCAGCACATCGCCGCCACGCCGCGTCCATTCCGCCACGCCCTCCAGGCCGCAGATGCCGCGCACCTTGATGGCACCGTCCAGATACGTCCCCAGCCCCAGACGCCCCTTGGCGAGAACTTCAGCCGGTGTCAGCAGCGCCCGCAGCCCCTCAACTCCTGCATCACCAAACAGAATCGCTGCAGGTACCCGGAAATAGGATGCCGCACTGTCCACATGCCGGTCGATCCAGGCCGCACCCAAGGCAAACCACAACGCTTCCCCCTCTGCGCCCCAACCCCGGCGTACCGCACTGGCCTGCTCGAAGAAGCCCACCGCCGCCCGGAAGGTGCCGCGTTGGCTGAGAAACACCCGTGCCTGATCCAGCCAGGGATCCAGACCCTCAAAGGTCATTATCAGATCGGAGGTGGCATGGAAAAACGCTTTGCCTGCTTCCCGGTCATAGAAAAACAAATCCCGTCCAGTCTCCAAATAACGTAAGGTTCCCGCCTCCCCCAACGGAGTGACCGCTGGCAAAGCCGCTCGCGCATCCCGCCCCGCCACAAAACTGACGGCCGCCAGATGGTCGAGGATATCCTCCATCGCCGCCGACATGGGCGCTCCTTAGCCCTGCTCCGGGAAAAAGGTCCGAAAAATCTCCAGCAGCGCCTCAGCCAACTCCGGATCATCCGTCTGCGGATGGATGATCGCCACGGTACAGGCCTCCAGCGCGTCCAGACCCGCCACCATCAGCGCACCCGCATAGATCAGGGCGCGGGTAGAGGTCACTTCCTGCAATCCCTGATCCTTGAGGTTCCGCGCCTTACCCGCCGCCGCCACCAGCGCCCTGGCCCGGCTCTCATCCATGCCCGCCTCTTTCATCACAATCCGGGTTTCCACATCGGCGGGCGGATAGTTGAAATTCATCCCCACAAAACGCTGCTTGGTCGAAGGCTTGAGATCCTTCAGCACCGTCTGGTAGCCCGGATTGTAGGAAATCACCAGCATAAAATCGGGGTGCGCAATAATCTCCACGCCGAGCTTCTCAATGGGCAGATGACGGCGATGATCGGTCAGCGGATGGATGACGACCGTCGTATCGGTACGCGCTTCAACAATCTCATCCAGATAGCAGATTGCCCCCTCCCGCACCGCTTTGGTCAACGGGCCGTCCTGCCAGACCGTTTCGTCGCCCTCGATCAGAAAGCGCCCGACCAGGTCTGAACTGGTGAGGTCTTCGTGGCAGGCGACGGTCACCAGCGGCCGCTTCAAGCGCCACGCCATGTGCTCCAGAAAGCGGGTTTTGCCGCAACCTGTCGGCCCCTTGAGCATGACCGGCAGACGCCGATCCCAGGCCGCCATGAACACCCTTACCTCATTCGCCACCGGCTGATAAAACGGCTCCTCGAAGGGCAAACGCAAGCCGTTGCTCTCTGCCATTTTCGTCTCACTCATATTTGTCCCCATGATTTTGCTCGACATGACTACGCAGGTATAGATAGATATGGCGCAGGGTATGAATCACCATGCGCTCCGGCTCTGCGGGCAGTGCATCAGCACGCTCTGCATTCAGACAGTTCTGGTAGTAAACCAGTTCACGGCAATTGTCGCGAAGGGTATTCCAGTGGGGTGAACCCTTCACCAGCGTTTTCCACAACTCCAGCAAATCCGCATCACTGACATAGGGCTTGTGCTCTGCAACCAGCATGATACGCACCATGGCTGCCGCTTCTTCCACACCTGCCGCCACCAGTTCCGGCAACGCCATCCCGTCAACCTGCTGCCGCGCCAGCACTTCTATACGCTCCTGCGCTGCATCTAATGCACCAATTAACTCGTTTGACTCGGTCATCATCACTCCTGATGGGCTTCACGGTCGCGCCCCGCTATCACTCCGGGCGATTTTCGTCTAGGATAAGAGCGTTTTAGCTGAATGCGTGTACAATTCATTTTATAGTGCGATTAAGAAGGGGCTATCATGAGCACGAATCTGATCAAAATGATCAAACTCAACAACCTGCAATACAACGCCAACCGCGACCCGCAAGTCTATCGCCGTGTCGCCGGCCATCCTTTCCGGATTCAGGCCATGCTGGAAGGCAAAGGCAGCGCCAAGATCAGCGTCGCCTGCGAAGGCAAGACCCTGAAAGAAGCCAGCCTCGAATTGCCCGGCATTTTCTCCTACGAAATCACCTTCAAGGACGCCGGCATCCGTATCGCCACTCTCACCGTCAGCGCCGACGGCCAGAGCGAAAGCCACAATCTGCTGCTGGACACCGAGGCCCACGCCAAAGTCGGCTGACACTGCGTAGCTGACCGCGCTCATCAGCTCTCCGGCCGATGAGCGGTACTCCGGCATCTACCAGCCAAACTGGGCAAAAAATTCCGGCAAACGCAGCAAACCTGCATCCCGGTCAAAAAAACGATCCGCTCGTGCCGAACGCGCTGCATCCCGCCGCTCCTGGCTCCCGCCCAGACAAAATATCGCAATATTCAACTGAAATTCCCGCCGCAAGGTGTCAATCAGCTCAATAGGATCCTCAATCTCCGGATCATCCAGATTGAGCAGCATAAAACGATGCAGCAGGACTTCCTGCCAATCGCCGAGGTCGTCCAAGTCCGTCGCCGCCGTCATCTCCCAGCCTTCGGGCGTCGTCATCACAACCGCCGTGCGTAGTTCCGGATCACTCGCCATGAGAATAAAACGCTTGCGCATCCGATCGCTGATACTGGGCACCAGGCCACCTCCAATTACATTGCTATTGATTGGGAACAAGCCGCCAGCACCGACGGGCTCAATCCGCCCAGACCGCCGTTTCTAACAGTCGTTCACCCCAGAGCGAAGCCTCTTTGCCGACAATTTCTCGCAACTGTTCACCAAGCTGAACAGAATCAGGCTGCAGACCTATTAACCGGGTCCCCTGCCCCACCGACCAGGCCGAACCCGCGACACGCCGAAAGGCACCATTCTCCGTCCACACCCGCAACCAGTCGCCCTCCGGCCAGTGCCGCTCCGTCAGAAAAGCTCCCGCTTTGAGTTTGATACCGGCGCGCACCCGACGACGGAGCGGCTGATCCCAGTCCATGTCGTCCAGCTCCGCCTGACCCATCGCATACCGTTCTGCCTCCGTAGGCTCTGTCGGGAGGGTCAGGTCATAGCCTGCAGCCTGCAGCAACATCGGACAGGCTGCCAGCACCACACCTGGCTCCACTACCCTGTCCAGCAACTGCGACCAGCTACACAGCCCTTCCTGCAACGCCTCTAACAGCCATGTGCGAAAACCCGCCGAAGGCGCTGCCACGCAGTCCACAAAGGACGCCCACTGCGCCTCCAGGATGAAGCTGCCGCCCAGCACCAGACTGTGCCTGATGGTCGCGGCCCCGGTACCGCCGATCTTGCGCCCTTGATACCAGAAATCATGCCCTTCCCTTGGCTCCACTTTCAGGCCGAAATACGCATGCACAGCAATCACCCAAGGGGCAATCAGAGCGAACAACTCAGGCGCGCGACATATTCCTGCAGCAGCGGGAAAGATAAAGAAATAATTCAGTTGACCAGGATCTACCCAGACCAGACCACCACCCAAGGCTCGTTGCACCACCGGAATCCTCAGCCGCTCGCAAGCCGATCGATCCAGCTCCGCAGCCAGCCCCTGCGCGGCTCCCAGACTCAGATGGGCGCCAGACTGCGCCAACAGCAGAATGGGCACATCCTGCTCACCCTGCGCCTCCGCCAAGCCGACATAGGCGCGGTGCAGCGCCTCCGGAGCCAGAGTCCCCAGATGGATCAAGCGGATTCGCATCACCTGCAAATGCAACCGACCGAAGCGATCAACCCGCGCTCATCAGCTCTCCGTGGTCTCCGCTTGCGTCTCTTTATCCTTCGGCCGATAAAAAGCCGAAAAATAAAAGTCGCGCTCATTGAGGGCCTGGTGCCAGCGCATCCGCTCTTCCACGCCCGCCTGCATGATCCCTGCCATGGCCATGGACTGCTCACTGTCGAGGATCAGAATGGTATCCTGCAGGTCCTCGTCCAGCTCGATGAAATGCGCCGCCAGTCCTTGCGGCTCCTGAATATGCACCAAAAAAGACTTGCAAGAGGAGTCTTCCGGGTCCAGCGGCGTCATCACCAGTCGCCCCATGTAAGCCATGCGCGCCAGTTGATTGAACCGGGGAATCTCCAGCTTCTTCCCCATCTTGTACTTTTTCAGCTCATTTTTCAGGCTGCTCACATCGGTAATCGGTATCGACTTCATGACAATCCCTAGCAATACGGTCGGCTATATATTCCCCCAAAACCCCCTCCCCATGCAAGACGCCCACAAAAAAGGAGACGGTTGCCCGTCTCCCGCATACCCTGAGGAGGGATTTTTTAGAAGTCGTAACCGACCTGAAGGCCGTAGGAATTTTCGGCGAGGGTGGCGCTGGCCGGGGCTGCCCCAAAGAAGGGTGAGGAGCCGACAGGTCCGTTGACTGTATTAGCAAAAGCATGCATATACGCCTCCGTGAGCTTCCATCCCATACCCAGCTTCTGCGTAGCACCAAACGTAACTGCATTCGTTACCACCGCTGGGAAAATCAGGTTATTCGCTATATTGCCACTACTGATCGGATTAGTACCATAGGTATAACCTGCCCGCACCTGTAGCCAGTTGGTAAGATCATATTGAGTACCAATATTAGCTACCCACTGGTTACTCCAATGCATAGGTAAGGCAACACTCGACTGCCCATTCCAAGGTCCGTAGATGGTAAAGTTATTCATGGTAGCGTGCCAGTTTATCCACTGCCCTTCCACGCTAATTAACCACTGAGGAATAGGCCGGATGGCCAAGCCCAAAGCAATCTGCTGTGGGTAATTCAAATGCCCACTATATTGTCCAGCTCCCCCTTGCACATTTCCGGGACCAACCTCGCCAGATTCTTGCCATGTCATTGGCGTGAATATTACAGGTGACTTGTAAGTAGCACCCAGCGTCACCATATCGTTCACCTTGTACAGAGCACCCAAAGTCACACCTACACCATAGGCCCATGATGGCGAAGCCAGGTTCAAACCTCCGCCAACATAATACGCGTTCGACTGCCTTGCAAAAAAGGCATTGTTATTTGGCGTAAACGACTGAAGAAAAGACCCCTGCTCCGCAGCAATATTCAAAGACGCGCCCACTGCCAAATGGCTATTCACTTTCATCGCAAGAGAAGGGGCCATTTGCATAAATGTAATGCTGCTATACGCATTGATCGTACCCGGTGCAAACCCCTGTGCGGGTGGAGTGGCACGCATATCGAATGCAGGACCATTTACGTTAGGCTGAACATAATTCACCCCCAGGCCAGAGGTACCATAAACACCACCACCAAAAACGATACCGTCACCAAATGCCGGTGCCACCCAACCAATGGCCGGCACACCGTAGACATTACTGTGACTACCAATCTCGCCGGAACCAAAATTAGTTTTACGGGTTGGATTAAAAATCTCCGCCGAGAACGCCGCCTGCGGAGTCAACAACGCCAACCCGGCCGGGTTGCTCATGGCCGCAGACAGAGGATCATCGGGAGCCGCAACAACGGCACCCGCCATGCCCATGGCATACTGCCCAATACCAATCAACTGATAACCATCTGTTGCAAATGCACTGGCCGACAGGCCCATCGCCAACGTCGCGCCAACCGCAATTCCTAAAATCCGTGATTTTTTCATTTGAATTCTCCGTCCCCAGTTGTGTCGCTAATGACACGGTGATTGTGTCGGAACCGGAACAACGTTGCAAGCCCTTAGTTCTATCAATTTTTTAATCCTTTTATCAACCCATAAAATATTGGTTTATTAGCAACAATAAATATTATAAAAACCCATAAGAAAAAATATAACACTCCAACAAAAAAGGGGCCGAAGCCCCTATATGCACATTACATGATGCGCCCCCATTCAGCGCGAAATTTTAACGCTAGCCCAAAAACTGCAAATCCTGCAAGCGCATCTGGCGCCGCACGATCTCCACATCTTCCTTGTTCAGCACGAAAGGAAAGGAGCGAATGTCCGAAGGCGAGGAATCCCCATAAGGCCGGTTACAGGCGCTGACTTCTTCATCATCCTTCCCAGGGCAACCGGAGGTCTGGAAGGGCTTGCCGGAATTGATAATGTCTTCCAACTCGGCCTGCGGGTATCCGAAGTCTTCGACCCGGCCATGGGCGTCAAAGCCCATATCTTCGTAACGGCCACCGGCATAATCGATCAGGAAGCGGCCCAACTGCACCCGGCGCCAGTGATCCTGCGGCACGGCATCCCAATCCTCCATCATGGAACCCTTCTCGGGGAAGAAGGCGAACATGTGGTTATGCCCACCCATGTCCTTCATCTGCTGACAGACGGCGAGGATTTCCTGTTCCGTCTCGCCCATGCCGCAGATCAGGTGCGCGCCGAATTTCTCCGGTCCGTAAATTTCCGCCGCCCATTCGATGGTCTGCCAGTACTTATCCCAGGAATGAGGGCTTTGCACGGTCTTGCCACGGGTGCGCTCAAAGATTTCCGGGGTTACAGCGTCCAGTGCGACGGTAAAAATGTCGGCACCCATCGCCTTGAGGTCGATGAGATCCTGCTTCTCCATGGTGGTCGGGTTGGAAAGAATGGAGACGGGAATATGGGGCGCCACTTCCATCCAGCGCTTCAGCATGACTTGCGTATCATGGTCAGAATCGGGATGGGTGATCATACTGATGCACATGCGCTGGAACTGGCCCTTGTCACTGTTCTGGGCGATACGTTCGAGCATTTCATCCACGCGCACCGTCGGCCAGTCCACCCGGATGAAGTTGCGATCCGCATAATCACGACTCTCTTCACGATGCCGGGCCAGACCACAGTAGGTGCAGTTGGCACGACAACCTTCCGGATAAGTCATCAACAGGTTCAGGCAATTGGTACAGGAGGTACGGTGCATCACCCCGGGCACCAGACCCAACGTAATCGCCGCCGCGGTGCTTAACTGCACATATTCCGGCGACCGCATCGTCGGCGTTTTGACGAAATAATCCGGGCGATAAAAGTTCAAGGTCTGAGAATTTTCTTGCGCTACCGCACTCATGGAAGTTCCTCCTGTCATTCCGCCTTAAGCGGCAAAGTATTCATCAAAGGCAATCCAACCGGATCGCATCACCCTGTCTTCCCGGGCCGCAGGCTGACGCCAGACGGCCTCCAAAGATTTTCTACGCTGCACAGCCCGCGCCAGGGCCGGACCAAACTGATCCTGCATATCTTCTGCGTAGCTCTCTAATGCGTCCTCATCACCCGCCAGGTAATCAGCGGCTGCCGATCCTCCGC
Source organism: Acidithiobacillus sp. (assembly GCF_027322205.1). GTDB lineage: Bacteria > Pseudomonadota > Gammaproteobacteria > Acidithiobacillales > Acidithiobacillaceae > Acidithiobacillus. The sequence goes on along the minus strand of NZ_DAHVHY010000017.1, from coordinate 2,298 downwards.
CCTCACCACTGATTACCGCCGCGGGGATGCCCGCCCCGGTAATGGGGTGGGTCAGCCCGGCCGCATCTCCGGCAAGCACCACGTTGCCATGCACCATGGGCCGAATACCGCCTACGGGGATCGCGCCGCCGGTACGCCCGAGGACTGATTCGCCGACGATGCCGCGCTCCACCATCTGCCGATGCAACTGCTCCAGCGGCAATTTAAGATTGTCCTCAAAACGCCGATCCGCCCCCAGTCCGAGATTAGCCACCGGCCCGCGGGGGAACAACCAGCCATAGCCGCCAGGAAAGGCATCCGAGAGGAAAATATCCGTATCCGCATAGGGGCGCAGCAGCGGCACCGTATATTGACGGGTATAAACGACCTGTTGATGCGGCAAGCCCACCGCCTCCGCCACCAGGCTGTGCGGCCCATCGGCGCCAACCAGCAAGCGGGGACGCACCGTGAACTCTTCATCTGTACCGCGCCGCAAGCGGGCCACTGCGCCATCCCAGGCGAGGAATTGGCAACGCATTTCCACCTGCGCGCCCGCCGCCTGCGCCAGTTTTACCAGGCCCTGATCAAAACGTGCCCGGTCAATCATCATGCCGGGGAAGACGCTGTGATGCTGTAGCCCGGACGGCAGTACCGTCAACATCCCTTCTATGTCCTGCACCCGCGAATCCGTTTCATGCACGGTACGCAGGAGCGGCATGGGGACAAACTCGGCGCATTGCACCGGGACACCGACCTCCGCACGGCGATCAACGCAGATCACCGTAAGGCCTTTGCCCGCAGCGGCACGCGCTGCCGCCGCGCCGGCCGGACCAACACCAATCACCAGTACATCTATGGCCAAAGGATTCACGCGTCTTTTGCCGCCATCCGCAATACCGTCGCGAAATGCTCCGGCTGTAAGCCGAAGCCATCGACAGCCTGCTTCTCGAACAATCCCGCAATGATGCCATCCACGTCATTCAGATGGACATTACGCAGCGCCGCCTCCAGATCGACGATAGCGCGCCGCGGCTGGATAAAATAGTCACCGCTAAAGCGGACTTGCCGCACTCGGTTCCCATAGCTATCCCAGAGCATTTCCGCTTGCAGCGTGCCACCGGGGGCGCGCAACGTCGCTTTACGCAACGGCATAGCGTCACGCGCGCGGCGGTTGATACCGAGCCACTCCGCATCACGCACTCCCGCCAATGCCTCCGGCAATAGCGCGGTTATGGTATCCGGCACGTCCCCTTCGACGAAAGACAGCCCCAACTGCGCGCGGAAACCATCCAGCAAGGCTTTCTGCACTGCCATCAACTCCGGCGCCTTACCCAACAGGGCTTTCAAGCTGGTCACCCGTTCCGCCACCGAAGAAACTGCATGGGCGTCCAGTTTCTCCAATGGCACGCGCAGTACGCGCAGCATGCGCGGGATATCCAGATCGACGAGCACCGTGCCCTGAAACAGCAACACGTCTCCATCCATAATCCCTCCGGTGCCGGAAATCTTTCGCCCTTCCACTTCAATGTCATTGCGCGGACGAAACTGCGCGCGCACCCCCAAAAGTGACAAGCCGGCCGCTGCCGCTTCACAGATCTTCCGTGCCAGTGACGCCATATCACCCTGGGGCAGTGCGTCCCGCCGACACACCAACTCCCAGCCTATCTGGGTGGGATCAAAAATCAGTGCGCCGCCGCCGGTGAGACGACGCTGCACGGCGATCCCCTGTTCACGGCAAAACTCCAGGTTGAGTTCCTGCTCTGGTGATTGGTGATAACCGACCAGCGCGGATTCTTCAAAACGCAGGAAACGAAAAATGTTGGGAGTCCGGCTTTCCAACATCGCCAGGAGCAACGCTTTGTCTAAAGCCATATTTTCGTCGGCAGGGCGCAGACCAGTATCAACCACAAGCCAGTCATCAGAGGCGTGTGCTGTCATAACGCGAGCCACCGGGAAAACATCAAGCCCAGAGAAAGCACTGTCGTCTCAAGCCGTAAATACAATCGGGATATCCCGCAGTTGTGTACGACGCTTCGGCGCGACGGGAACATAATCCAAGGGCATGGTAGTCGTCTCATCACCGAGTGCCAGGACTTCTTCACCAACAATCATGGAGCAGCAGGAAGGTGTCACAAAAACATCCCGTTCCAAATGTTTGGCAAGCGCCAGCATGCCATCAGAGGGGAAGGCCACGCCGTTCAGTCCCGCCATGACCGCATAGGTGTCGGTGATGGAGCGATGCACGCCGGACGGACGCGCGCAACCCAGCAATACCGGTGTTTCCGGTAGAGCAGCACGCGCATCCATAAAGAATTTACC
>NZ_DAHVHY010000016.1 GCF_027322205.1 Acidithiobacillus sp. | reverse complement strand
GGTGCGGCGGTGGACGGAAGCAGCCTATGCCTGGTTCATCAGCGCCGACGTAGATGCGGTAGTGCTCGCCTGCAATACCGCGACCAGTGCCGCCGTCGCGCCGTTGCGGGAGCGCGCCGACGTACCCATTATCGGCATCGAACCCGCCATCAAGAAGGCGCTCGAAGATCACCCGCGGGGCGAAATATTGCTCCTGGCCACCGCCGTTACCGTCAGCGGCGTCAAACTGCAAGAACTGTTGGGTCGTCTCGAAGGCGGCACGGAGCGGGTCCGCCCCCTCGCCTGCTCCGGTCTCGCCGAAATCATCGAAACACACGATGCACAGTGGCGCGAACGCGCCAGCCGCTATCTGCAAGCGCAGGTCCGACCAGCGCAACAACAGGATACACGGGCCGTCGTCCTGGGCTGTACCCATTACTGTTGGATAGGCGACCCAATACGAGATGTTCTGGGCCGCGACATTGCTGTTGTCGATGGCAATGATGGGGTGGCCCGTCAATTGTGTCACCGGCTGGGCGTCCCCACTGAGGCCGGTGTAATACCCCCCCTACCCGGTCATGCGCGGATATCCCTGCATTTCACCGCCGACAACGATGTAAAAAGCCCGTTAGCGCGCCAGCTTTTGGCCGCAAGCGGGGTGCGCATGGATACGAATCAGGATTTATTCCTCGTACCGCAGCAGGGAGTATCCCGATCCGGGCCTCTCTGACCAAGAGGGAGGCTACATCAGCAGAGGTACCGCCAGAGCTAGGGCATGAATGGCAATACCGATCATTCCGCCCACCAGCGTCCCGTTAACGCGAATGTACTGCAAATCCGTACCCACCCCTTCCTCCAGAAGGCGGACCATGTCCTTATCCGGCCAGGCATGTATCGTCGCTTCGATGTGTTGAGCCAGACCATCGCGCAGGGCCGGTGCCAGACGGCGGGCGCTGTCCTCCAGGTAGCCATTGAGCGCATCGCGCAATGCCGGCTGCTCGCCCAGGAAAAAGCCCAGTTGCTGCGACAGGCGCTGCATCTGCCTCTGCAGTCGGGAATCCGGGCGCTGCAAGTCGGTCTCCAGCCAGGAGCGCAGATCGCGGAGCAGGCCATCCACATAGGCCTGCACCGCCGGATGGGCGATCAAACCATTCTGCCAGCGCTGCACCCGCGCCTGGAAGGCGGCATCCGTCTGCAAACGCAGGATGGCATCCTGCATCCAGCGATCAAAGGCCAGGCGGCGGGGATGCTCCGGGTCATCCGCGATTTCCTGCAACAACTGATGCGCCGCCTTCACCAGATTGCGAGCCAGATTCTCACTCAGCGTGGCGGGGTCCATGACCGCCCCCATCCACGCGAACAGGGTCGGATAGGCGCGCTGGAGAATCGCCCCGATCTGATCCGCCAGCAGGCTTTGGGTGTCCTCACCGTCCAGCCAGCGGCGCAGGCGCTGAATGCCATCATCGAGCAGTGTCTGGTGCCGGTGATCTTCGGTCAGCAACGCCAGAATACTCCCCACCCAACGCGCGCCGTCGATGCCCTGCAGTTGCCGCCCCAACGCAGTACGCAGAGCGGTGCGCAATTCGCGGTCGTCACTGAGGGCCAGAGCCTTTTGGAGCAGAACGGCCATCTGCCGGGCCAGCAGTCCGCTGTTCCCAGTGTCACTCAGCCATTGCGCCAGCCAGGTGGCCGGATCGGCGCGTCGCAACAGGCGCACAATCGCCTCGGCCTCCAGAAAGTGATCGCGGATAAACTCCGCCAGACGGCGCGCCAGACGCGCCTTGTTCCGCGGCAGGATCGCCGTGTGCGGAATGGGCAATCCCAGGGGATGCCGGAAGAGTGCGACCACCGCAAACCAGTCCGCCAAAGCACCCACCATGGCCGCCTCCGCAAAGGCCCCTGCCCAGGCCCAAGGCCCGGCAAAGTCGTGTGCCGCAGCCACCAGAAACAGCGCTAGCGCCCCCAGCAACAAACCCAGCGCCCAGCGGCGCAGCACACGTAGTCTTCGAGTCCGATCTGGTTTGGCAGCGGTCACTATAGCTCCTGTAGGTGAGGGCGGGCACGGGCGCATCCCTGGGGGGTCTGGCCCGGAGTTTAGCAGAAGGCAACGCTTGCCCGGTAAAAGTGCGGCAAGGGCTTGAAGCGCTGACAGCGCCGGTCGTAGTATGGACAGGCGACAAGAGAAGGCCTATAGGGGGAGCACATGCGCCTGTTTTTAGCTATTTTTCTGCCATTTCTGGTGTTTTTCACTATTGGTCGCCCGATTGCGGGGATTATTTGCCTGATTTTGCAGATCACGCTGATCGGCTGGGTGCCCGCGGCCATCTGGGCGGTGTATGCGTTGAGTCAGTACAAGACGGACAAGAAGATTGAAAGGGCGTTGGGAAGATAGCTTCAATGGTTCATTGCCCCGCCTCGAACCAGCTTTTGGTTCACATTCATTTCCGTACTCGTGCAGGTTGATTTTTTGTGAACCGAATGACAGAGCCAATGGTCAAGGCCGGCGTGACCAGCGCCTAACCATTATTCAGACATCAATGGCGTATTTGTCCATAAGTCGATACAGGGTGACTCGGGCAATATCGAGGGTGCGTGCCGCCTCCGAAAGGTTTTTTCCAGAGGCATGAATAGCGACGATGATGGCTTCCCGCTCGGCCTTTTCCCGGGCCAGGTCCAATCGCGTCAAGAATACCGGATCCTGTTCAGGAAGGCCAAGATCTTCAATGGAGATGTGCGCATGATCACTCATCACCATGGCCCGACGCATGCGGTTGATCAATTCACGGACATTGCCTGGCCAGGAATAGGTGCTTATGGCGCCCAGCGCGACTTGGCCGATCCCTTTGATGTGGGGATTTTTTTCATGGGCGAAGTGCTGGAGGAAATAATGGGCAAGGAGCGGCGCATCGCCTTCCCTCTCTCTCAGTGCTGGCACCTGTAAGCGCAACACATTGAGGCGATAGTATAGGTCCTCCCGAAACTGTCCCTGTTTCGCCGCTGCCTCCAGATCAACATGGGTGGCAGCGATGATGCGTACATCAGCCAGGAGGCTTTGTGTGGACCCGACGCGTTCAAAACATTGTTCCTGGAGAAAGCGGAGGAGATTTACCTGCATCGTCAGGGGCAGGTCGCCAATTTCATCAAGGAATAAGGTGCCACCCGCAGCAGCCTCAATTTTTCCGATCTTGCGCTCGTGGGCGCCGGTAAAAGCTCCTTTTTCATGGCCAAACAGTTCCGATTGAATGAGTTGTTCAGGAATGGAGCCGCAGTTGATCGCCACAAAGGGCTTGTGCGCCCGTGCTGAATGCTCATGAATGGCCAGCGCGGTAAGCTCCTTACCTGTACCCGTTTCACCCGTAATGAGTACGGGCGCATCCACGGTAGCCACTTTCCGAATCTGCCCAAATAACGCCAGCATGGCTTTGCTGCCACCCACCATGGTGTCCAGCGGATGCAGGTCACCACACCCGTCACCGATGATCGCCACACCATAAGCGTGGCCCAGGCTGTAAAAGAGGCGCGATAAATTGAGGGGTAGGGAGTGATAGTCGAAGCAGAACTGGGCGACGAAGCGCCGCAGGCGCGGGTCTCGCATGCGGTCATGATCCACGATGGCGACTATCTGGATGTGCTGGGGGGATCGGGAAAAAGCCGCTTCCATCTGTCGCAACCATTTGTCCTCAGCGTCTGGATAGACCAATGCGGTAGATATGTGTGGCTGTGCCGCTGTTGCCACTCGGCAATCTCGTTCTGTGCTGACCCAGCAGGGCTCCCAACCAAAGCTACGCATCAGGACGGTAGAAAGGCCAGGGATGGGAAGTCTGCTGAATATGAGCAATGGCCGGCAGCCCGAAGCTAAAACCGACGGGCTGCTAGCTAAATCCATGCGCTGGACAACTGGGATGGTTGACATCAAGGCTTCCTCGCTTCGCATCTATACGATTTCGGGCCATATAGGCCGGTTATTATCTTGGCTCAGGGGTTTACAGGCGGGGTGCGCTTCCAACTGACTGTTGCTCCCTTGAAACATTTTGCACCGCCCCCAAAAAGGGGCAAAGAACCCGATGTAAATGCCAGTTTCCGAAGGGCAGTCGGCAAAAGCTGTTACAACTGCGTTACAGAAGCCGAAGATGGGATCCCTCCTTTGTGGCCGGGGTCACCCGGATTATGGCACCCACGGGCCATTATGCTTCACGGCATGACCCTTGCTTTTAAGTATACAGCAAGAAATAGATGCAGGGCGGGCGCTGCTATCGCTTCCCGGATCTTCATGAACCAAGGGGGTCGATATGGAGTTGGTGCCTGATGATCCAGCAGGCAGATTTTCGCTGGAGCAGCGCATTGTCTAGGCGATCCACCGTGTGCAAAAGAACGGGGAGTCCTATGCCTTGCTGCTCATCCGCCTCAGTTGCTGCGTGCAACAATTTCTCCCATCTGCCAAATGTGGTGATTTGGGGGTCAGGTCCGATACTGGGGCAGATTAGGCTGGGAATCAATGCCCACGATGCCCCGGAATACGCAGCGCGATCAGTACGAAATAATAAACCAATGGAGGTGACCTGTGACCAAGCATATGCCCTATGAGTCCCTGGGTAAGGAAAAAATAGTCGTTGTATTTATCTTCCTTCTCGCCGCAGCCTGGTATCTCCCATGGCGGGCGGGGGTCTTGAATGATAACCATCTGGTTTTTTCCATTCTGCTGTACGGAGCGGAGCTTTTCAGCTTCTTTACCATCATGCTCCATCTGTTCATGACGTGGCGGCTAGCGCTACGGCAATCTCCACCCGCACCCCCAGGGTTAAAGGTGGCGGTACTCATTCCCACCCTCGATGAGCCGGTAGCCATGCTGCGGCAAACATTGCTGGGTGCCATCCGCATGGATTATCCCCATCAGACCTGGTTGCTGGATGATGGTCGTCGCCCGCAGATGCGGCGCCTCGCCAAGGAGCTCGGTTGCAACTATCTCACGCGTCCGGAAAATACCGATGCGAAGGCTGGTTCATTGAATAATGCCCTGCGCCATGTAGAAGCTGATTTTCTGGCCATTTTCGATGCAGATCATATTCCATCGAAGGAATTTTTAACACATACGCTGGGATATTTTGGCGACGAGAATGTGGCTTTTGTGCAGACCCCACAGGATTTCTATAATCTAGATTCGTATCAGCATATCAAAAGCCCCAGAAACCAGAGCATCTGGTCGGAGCAGTCGCTATTCTTTCGCGTGATACAACGTGGCAAGGACTACTGGAATGCGGCATTTTTTTGCGGTAGCTGCGCGGTGATCCGTCGGTCAGCGCTGGATAGCATTGGTGGCTTCGCCACGGGAACGGTCACGGAGGACCTTCATACTTCCCTGTGCTTACACAAGAAGGGCTATACATCGGTCTATCACCCGGAATCCCTGGCCTATGGGTTGGCGCCCCTGGCTATCGGTCCTTATCTGCGGCAGCGCACACGTTGGGGGCAGGGAGCCATGCAGGTGTGGCGCAAGGAGGGCATTCTCTTGGCTCGCGGCCTGACGATACCGCAGCGGATCAATTACCTGGCATCAGCCATCACCTACTTCGATGGTTGGCAGAAAGCGATATTCTATACAGCACCGGTACTGGTATTGGTCCTGGGGTGGTTACCCATCGTGGATATGGGCAGTTCCACCTTTCTGTGGCACTTCATCCCTTATTATGTGTTCACGTTCTGGGCCTTTGAGGAAATTAATCGTGGCTATGGCCGCGTGCTCCAGACGGAGCAGTTCAATATGACGCGATTTTGGGCACTTATGGTGTCCACGCTGGGCTGGTTCAGGAGAAAAATCACTTTTATCGTGACACCAAAGACTGCCAGCGCTATCCATGGAGAACAACATTATATGGTTCCCCAGTATACTATACTTGGGGCGAATGCGGTCGCCATTCCCTTTGGGTTATGGGGACTTTCCGGATATCACACGATCCCCACGGGTGCCTTGGTGGCAGGCGTGCTGTGGGCCAGTGTGAACATCGGTCTGGCGGCTCTGGTAGTGACTATGACCATGGTGCGTCGTCATCGTCGCGGCGAATACCGGTTTCCTGTGCCTATCGTGGTGCGTATTGATGATCCGCTAGACTTGACCGAACTGGCCATTGCCGAAGACATTTCGCTTTCCGGATTTCGTATTTATTCGCGCCTGGCGCAAGAGATCGCCGTGCATGGTAAAATTAGCGGTCGCTTACTGCTCCCTGACGTAGAAATTCCTTTTGCTGCGGAAGTGGTTGGTGAAAATAAGGGTGGAACAGGCAAGATGCGCACTGTGGGTTGCCGCTTCCTTTGGCGGGACGATGCGACCAGGGACCGTTTGGGGTCATTTCTGCATGGCTCAGATTTGCAGTGGCGCGTTCTCGGGCTATCCGAGCGGGTACGCACCCCTCTGGAAAGTCTGCGGATCTGGTTGATGGGCCAGGGACTCCGTGGCAATAAAGTTCGACGCTGGATACCTGTTTTTTATCATCGGCTGGACGTTCCGGGAGATCAGCAGTATGTGGGTTTGATTTCCGCCAATACCAGCGGATCACGCGTATTTATGACCTATGATACGCTTGGGCCTGAGGCAGATGTGCAAATGTTGACACAAGGCAAATACCAGCGGCAGTTTCTGCGTATCAAGGCGGATTTCAGTGAGCGGGTGGGTAGTTCTGCGGCGCCGGTTTATGTCTACCAGGCGGCGGAAAGTGCGTCGGGATGAGCGAACGGCGCTCAGGGGGTAGGCGCTGCTGCCCTATACTGCGAGAAAGGAGGGCCGGACATGTCGCTCATTGATGCCGGATCAGATCCTCCGCCAACCTTCCTCGTACCCACTCCGGGCGAGGAGGCCTTGCTGCGGCGCTATGGCCCTTGCATCGCACTGCGGCGGGGGGCATTTGCCGAGCGCTGGATAACACTCCTGCAACAAGAGCAGAGTTTGCGGCCGCTACTGCGTAAAGCGTTTCCGACCCAAGCTCGGGAGCTCATGGAAAGTCATTATGCTGCGCTCCTGTGTGCAGAGTATGACGCTGAGCGACGGACTGTTCTGCAGCATGCAGGCGCTGGCTACCAACAGATGGGCCTGCCCATTCAGTCGATTACCTTGTGTTATGGTCTTCTCGCCGAGGATTTTGAGACCGGAGTGGAAGCGCTGGGCCTTACACCGGAACGGTCTCGGTCGCTCTGGCACGCCCTGTGCAAACGCCTGCAGTTGGATATGTTCTGGCTGGGGGAAGGTTTTCAGCAGGCAGCGGCACGACTGGCGGCTTCCCGGGAGGTTTTTTACCTGGCCATTACCCAGGTAAACCGGATGCTGACGCATCCGCAATCAGAGTCCTCCGTTGAGGATATTTTTTCCCGGGTGGTCACCCAAATGACCAATATCCTGCATGCCCCCATGGTCTGGATTGGCATCGCCTCCCATGGGCAATCAGTGCTGTCCATCGCCGCCGCTGCGGGTCCTGCCACACAGGTTTTTGGTGACATGCGCATATCTGTAGATCCGGATACGCCCGAAGGGTATGGTCCGAGTGGACAGGCCATCTTTTCGGGCCAGCCCTATATCTGCCATCGCGACGACCCGGTCATGGCGCCCTGGCGGGATCTGGCTGTTACCCATGGCATTGAGGGTTTTGCCGGAGCGCCCTTTTATTTCGGCGAAGGCGGCCGAGGTATCGTTTCCATTTACCGACGCGATGGCGAAACCTTCCCGGAAGGTATCAGAGGCCTGATTTCCCGTTTGGCGAAAGACCTTGGGGCTTTTTTGGATCGCCGGAAAACGGCCCTGGAACTTGCACGTTTACACCATTACCAGAAGGCGCTGGAGATACTGCAACAGGAAATGTTGCGTCAACCGGCACCGGAGATACTCTATCAGCGGCTGGCGCAATTGCTGATGGAATACACCGATGCCTTGGGGGTGTTGGTGTGGAGGGTAAAGCCGGCTAGCGAATGGCTGCAGCAAGCGGCGGTAGTTGCGCGGTCCAAGGGGCGCGAAGATGCCCTGCGAGAACTCCAGGTGTCGTTGAACCCCGATCACCTTCCCTATGGCCACATGGCCGCCGCGCGGGTTTACCATGCGGCAACACCGCTGGTGATTGAGGACGTGCAAGAAGATCAAGATATCCGTGCAGGCTGGGGAGAATCCCTGAATCGGGAGGTGCAGGCATTGGGTGGATGGCCCATTTTTGCGGGAGGAGGGGCGACGCCGGTAGCCGTACTGATGGTGGAGTCCACCGAGGCCGATTATTTTAGTCCGGCGCTGCAAAATCTCCTGAATCAACTGGTGGGTACTATTCGTATTGCCCTGGATGAATATCATAGCCGTCAACAACTGGCCGCCGAACGGGAGTCTCATGCCTGGCAGGCCCACCACGATTGTCTCACGGGCCTGCCCAATCGACTCGGCCTTGCCCGGCGCCTGGGCGATGCCATGGCGCGGGCACTTCGCCATGAGCGATTGCTGGGTGTAGGTATGCTCGATCTCGATGATTTCAAGGCTATTAACGATACCCATGGACATGCCATGGGCGATCGCCTGCTCATGGTTCTGGCCGAACGCTTGAAACAAGCCCTGCGCCATACGGACGTTGCCGCACGCCTGGGGGGTGATGAGTTTGTGCTGATCCTGGAAGACCTGCGCGACCTGGGTGACCTGGAGACAATCATCGCCAAGGTAGGCGAAGCCCTTGAATTACCTTTCAGCCTCGACGAAGGTCTCACCATCCAGGTGCGTGGCAGCCTGGGACTCACCGTATATCCCCTGGACGACTGCGATGCAGACCTGCTCCTGCGCCATGCGGATCAGGCGCTCTATGTTTCGAAAGCGGCCAAGGAGCAACGAAATCAGTATTGGAGCTACTACAATGACGCCCTGGATCAAAGTCGAAAAGCCGGTAAGACGCTGCGCTCCTTGCTGGGCGCTGGTGGTCTGCGGGTGTTTTACCAGCCGGTGCTGGATCTCGCCTCCCATCGTATCGTTGGCATAGAGGCGCTGGCCAGACTGGAAAACAGCGAAGGCGCTATCCTCCTGCCCAAGGAGTTTCTACCCCAGTTCAACCCCGAAGACCAGCACATGCTGACCCAGTTGATGCTTTCCCGGGCCATTACGGACCTGATCGAACTGGACAAGGCGGGCCATGCCCTGTGGGTTTCGGTGAATGTCACGCCAGAATTGCTCATCTCCGGCATCTGCCTGAGCTGTCTGGATGGTATCCTGGCCACAGCAGCCAGCATTGACCCGTCACGCATCGTTCTGGAGATCCTGGAGGGCAGCGATTTTCCTTCCATGGACGAAGCGCGGGAGCGGATTCTCGAGATCAAGGCCCTTGGTGTGCGGGTAGCCCTGGATGATATTGGCAGTGCCTACTCCTCGCTCTTGCGGCTCAAGGACCTTCCCATTGATGAAATCAAACTCGACCAGACCTTTGTGCACACCCTGAAGGCCAACCCCAATGGTCTGCATTTTATTCAGACCCTGCTCGATCTGAGTCGCAGCCTGCGGGTGGACTTTGTGGCGGAGGGCTGTGAGACAGCCGATGTGCTCGATGCGCTGAAAGTGCTCAACGTGCCCATGGTACAGGGCTACGCCATTGCTCCGGCGATGCCTGTCGATGTCCTGCACGAATGGCTGCGGTGTTCACCCCCGCCACGGGAAGACTCGCTCTACAGCCTCCTCGGTATTTTTGCCCATCACCTTGCTTATGTCAGCCTGATCCAGGGATTGGCCGTGAAAAATCCCCCGTGGCTGACCGGTTTGCCGCTGCAGGATGCGTTGTCCTCCCCCATAACGGCCGCCATTGCGGCACTGGGATTGGCAGGCACGACTATTGATATTGCGCATCATGCCTATCATCGTGTGCTGGAGGCCACGATCAAGGCTTTTCGAGCGGAGGGCGCGGTGGACTGGACGGCCGCCGAGGATGCGGCGGGTTTTTTCCAGCAGGTCCTCCTCAGCGCGATTCGTGAGGCCAACGGACATAGTCCACCCTTTCCTAAACCATAAGACCCCGACAGTACGCCCTCTCCTGCCCGCCAGCCCCGTAACCTCCCGGATAACCGTTCTTCCAACGCTCCCCCACCTTTCTGCTGAGATGGGAGCAACATCCCCACATGTATCTTTCCTGCAGCAAGTCTGTACCACGCCAGGAATGCCATGACAAATGCAATGACAGCAGTGGTTAATGGGGGTCCATCATGGATTCGCCGCAATGGTTGTTGCGGATGCCTTACAGATTGCCATAGGTCACGGTTCGGGAAATTATTTGTAACTTATTGATACATAACTACTTATAAAAATGGCATGGGGATTGCTATTGGAAAGGCGTCCCTCCCGAAGTTTTGGGGACGCATTAAAGCGACGATCCAGGATGATCAGGAGATCCTTCTGGAACCTTTTGGGAACACGAATTTTTGGAGGAAGTCATGAAAAAGTCAGCACTTTTAGTTTCTGCATTGGCTCTTGCGTTTTCTGGTGCCGCGTTTGCTTGGGACAACGGGAATCCACCCCCACCCCCACCCCACCATTCGGCCAAACCCGCCAAGGCCAATAGCGACGTGGTGAAGGTGGGCGTGGTTCACGGTAATTCAGTCTCTGCGACCAGTGGTAACGGGTTGAACAACAGCGAGACCAATATCGGCTCCGATGCCACCATCAATGGTCAGGCCTTTGAGAATGTGACCGGTGTCGCTTCGGCCAACCAGAACAGCGGTGCCAACGGCTTGCTGCAAAATCAGACCCAGGTGCAGGTGAATGCCGTCAGTGGTGACATCCACGCGAAAATGAAGAGCGTAGATCTGGGCTTGGTGCATGGAAACCGGATCGGGGTAAGCACCGACGGTGCCCAGACCAACTATGACGGTAACGCCTATCTGGGCGACCATGCCTTTGCCAACGCATCGGGTATCATTTCCCTCAACCAGAACAGCGGCGCCAACAGCCTCCTGGACAATCAAACCAACGTGCAGGTCAACGAATTGAGTCCTTGCGCCGATGGCAAATGCTTTACCGGTAAAGTGGATTTGGTCTCTTTGCAGGGGGGCGCCGTCTTGGGAAACACGGTCGATATCTCCGCTGATCCTGGGTACAACCGGTATGGCCAGAATGGTCTGACCAATTACAATGCCAATGCCACCATCAATGGCAATACCTTCAACAGCGCATCGGGCATCATCTCGGCCAACCAGAACAGCGGCGCCAATAGCCTCCTGCAGAATCAGACCAACGTACAGGTCAGCCAGGTGGGTTCCAGCAGCGGCAACGCCTTTGGCGCGCTGGGGGGTGTGGTAGCGGGGAACGCTCTGCAGGTATCTGCCACGGGCAATCCTTGCAATCCGTGTGCATTCACCCAGGCGAACTATGCGGCTAACGCCACCATCGGTGGCAACGCTTTCCAGCATGCCTCTGGTGTGATCGCGCTCAACCAGAACACCGGCGCCAACAGCATGTTGCAGAACCAGACCTCCATCCAGGTCAATCGGTAAGTCACGCGATGCAAGATGGGGGGTGCCAGTATTCCGGCATTCCCCATTTTTACCAAGAATGTGAGGAGAGAGATCATGAACATTCGCATGCGTCACTTATTCATGACGGGTATTTTGCTATCCTGGGCATTCGGCGCGCAAGCGGCCACCTTGCCGATGGATGGCGTATCCGGTTTGGCCCTGCTGGGTACTGCCGTAGGCAGCCAGGCGTTAGTACATTCTGCGGGCAAGGCATTGCCCAATCAGAGCTTGTCCACCTTGGTGATGAATGGGACTTCAGCGGGAAATATGGTAGGTAATGGGGTTGTTACCGGCAGCAACATCATCCAGGGCGGCGCCTTTGGCAATGCCTCCGGTTTTGTAACGGTCATTCAGAATTCGGGTAATAATGTCCTCATTCAGAATGCGATGCAGATCAATCTGACCATGCATTGATGGGAGTTTGTCATGTCTGCTAAACGCTGGTTGTTGGCAATGGCTTCATTATTGGTCACGCTGGTCCTGAGTCAGGGGCAGGCCGTGGCCGATGCTTTTTTGTCCACCGCTGGCGGTCAATTCAATATTCCCGTCAAGAGCATGAATGCCATGCACTTTCAGTCGGTGATCCATCAAAAGTATGATTTTAGCTGTGGATCCGCGGCGGTAGCCACCTTGCTCACCTATAGCTATGGCGACCCCACGGATGAGATGAAAGTCTTTAAGTGGATGTGGGATCATGGTGACAAAGCGGTCATTGAAAAGGAAGGGTTCTCCCTCCTTGATATGAAAAGCTATCTGGACGCCCATGGCTTTGCGGCCAACGGCTTCCGGACTTCTTTGCGCAATCTGGCCAAGGTGAATCTGCCAGCGATTGCTCTTATCGATTTTAACGGCTACATGCATTTTGTGGTGGTGAAAGGGGTCGAGCAGGATGAGGTGCTGGTCGGCGATCCGGCCTTGGGCTTGCGCCTTATCCCTCGGAAATCCTTTGATGCCATGTGGAAGAAAAACGGGATTCTTTTCGTCATTACCAGTGGGCCGGGCATCAAGCTGGCCAAGGCCTCCTTTAACAGCATTGCCGAATGGGACAAAGTACCCCGCGCGCCGCTGGCTGCAGCTATGCAGCAGCAACCGTCGCTGGGTTCCTTCCTGCTCACGCTGCCTCGGGCAGGAAGTTTTTGAAGCATCTTAAAATAACCGGAGGAAATGATCATGGATGAGTTCTCTTGCAAGTCGAAACAGTCTTTCCAGCATACCCTGATGAGTGCCGTGATCATCCTCAGCATGGCAGGACCCGCCAGTGCGTCGGTCATGCCTGTGCTCGGAATGCCGGTGCCTGTAGCTGAGTTGGCAAAATTGCGCGGAGGTTTCGATGTCGGGGGCATGATGGTGAAGTTTGGTGTGGAGATGACCACCTATATCAACGGAATGCTGGCATCACGCTCGGGGATCGACTCCGGCTCTAGCGGTAATAGCATCATCGCATCGCAGAATACCCGTGTTCAGCAGACCATGGTGGTGGCACAGGGAAATGGTGTACAGCAGGTAGTGCAGGTGGGGAATGCGAACCAGGTTTCCAGCAGCCTCCTCAACCAGGCTACCAGCGCCTTGGCGGTGGTGCAGAACAACCTCAACAATCAGGTGATCCAGCATGCGACCGTAATCAATCTGGATGTCAGCAACGCGATACATACCCAGCAAATGACCCAGGTTGGTCAGGCTCTGCAGCAGGGTAACATTCGGAGTTTGAACGTTCCGTAAGGTGGACAAGACGGAAGGGGGTTGCCATGTCTCGGAAGATGATACGGATGCTGATCGGCGCCGGAGTGGTGTTGGGAATATGGGCCTGGGCGCCCGTCATGGCGGCAGAGCCAGCAGGTGACCATACCACCTCTCCAGCAATGCAACTGGCGGCCTTCGATAGGGGCGCTATCGTCAGTAACGCCATTTTGCGGCAAGCCAGGGGTGGGGAAATGGCTGTACCCAGCTTGGCAGCCGCTGCCCGTCAAATGCCAGTGGTCATGCTCTGGGATGAACTGCCCATGTCGGCCACATCCTCCAACACCCAAGGCACGGGTGGTAGTTCCCGGGGCCATATCCAAGGAGGTGTCAGACTGGGCGCACCGCAGTCGCTAGTACCAATCCTACCCAATGTGCAAAATCTGCCCGCGTCCGTGGTGCAGTCATCTGGTTCCTTCAGCGGCAACTGAGCCTCTGGGCGTATGCTGGCAATCGGGGGATGGGGGCGCCGGCATCAAGTGCTACAGGAGGAACAGAAAGAGAGGAACGGCAATGCGTCATTGGATCGGCATAGCGGTATTGATGGGCCTGTGCATGGGGGTGGGGGTGGAGCCGACCATGGCCCAACCCTTGCTACTGGGAGGCACGCAGATGGCACAGGAAAACTCCTATAGCTATTTGGGGGCGATCATGCCTTTTGCGGGCGCGCGTTTGGGATCTGGTTGGTTTGGGACGATCTTTGCCAACTATTTGGCTTATCATTACCACACCACACGGACAGTGAGCGTTAAGGCCCCCGGCGTTCAGGGTGGTTTGGGGTATGCGTGGGGAGGGACAGCCTATCAGTTGGCCCTCTCGGGTGCTTTGGGTTATCAATACTTTTCGGTCCATTCTGATCTCGGAGCAGGGGGTCCGGTGGGCGGCACCGTGACCTTCACCCCCCAGATTCAGGCGCGCTACGATTTCACCCCCATGCTTTATGCCGGCACCATGGCCAGCTATTCCTTTGGCCAGCGTGCCTACTGGAGCCAGTTCCGGGTAGGGGTTAGACCGGTGTCATGGTTGAGCTTCGGCCCTGAAGGCGTCTTGCAGGGTGGGATCAATTATCGCATCCACCAAGTAGGGGCCTTTGTCTCTGTTGCTCTGGGTGATGGCTGGCGTGTGGAAGGGGAGGGGGGAGTCAACTACATCAGTGGTCTGCCTAGTACCGGATACGGAGGCTTTGCCTTCGCCAAGACGTTGTAACCGTTGTCCTGGGAGGCGGTAAAAACAGGGAGCCATGTGGCTCCCATGCATCGATAGGCCGCCGCCATACCCCCTTAGAAAGTGTAAGGCACGCGCAGCGTGAGTTGCACGTCCGGTGCCTGCCGGGTGGCGCCCACAGCCAGATTCAGATTGATGGATGTGCTTTTATTGAGGGTGTAAGACCAACCCACCAGAAAAGAACCTACCTCCAGGGTTGTGGCAAGGGGCGGGGTAACGCCACCCACTTCGGGCGGACTGACGATGCTTTGGTTGTAACCCAGGCTGATCGACGCGCGGTCGTTCAGAGACAGGCCCGCACCAAAGCCAAAGCCGACGGCGTTGCCAGGGCTGATATAGGTGCCGGCGGCATTGTGACCAATATTCCAGAGGTAACTCACATTCCCGTAAAAAACGGCCGGGTCGGAGGGATAGAGTACCGTGAGGCTGGGCTGGACACCCCAGAAGCCTGTACCCGTCGGCTGCTGTTCGAGAATGCCGACCGGATAACTTTGATAGGTGGGCATGCTGAAGGGACTACTGCCGGTCATGCTTTTTACTTGCAAATTGGCAATGTAATAGGGCGAATTATTGCCACCCTGATTAATTTGATAATGCATGGAGAACTCAATGTCTCCCAGACCCGAGCCCGTACTGTTGAATGCCTGCTGGACACCGTTGTTGGTCAGGTTGGAGACGGAAGTGTTTTGTTGCGCATAAACGAAAGGCACCTTGAGGTCCATTTCCAGGCGATTGCTCACCCCATAGCGGAAGGTGACACCTGTATAGACGGTGTCGTTGGTATACTGCTGAATGTTGATGTTGCCAATCGCCAGTACTTGGGCGAGCACGAAGCCCTGCACGGCGGCGATACTGGATGATGAGTGGGTGTATTGGATAAAGGGCTCAATGACGAACTTGCCTGCCGGCGTAAGTACACCGGTGGTGCTGATGAGGGTTTCGACGGCCGGTGGACGATTCTCTTTGGCTGGAGCTTGCCCGACTGGCTTGCTCGGTGGCGCTTCGCTAGAGGAAGCATTATCGGCCCAGGCGGGTCCGGCGCTGCATAAAACACCTGCCAGTATCGCGGATGCGTAAATCGCTGGTTGCATCAAGTCATGTCGTTTCATAAAGGTGGTTCTCCCTAGTGGTAATAGTTAACTGCGTTTTATCATAATAATAAAGGCATTATATTCTGCTAAGCCCGTGTTTCTCCATAAAACGATATAGCGTGACACGAGAGATGCCAAGTTGTCTCGACGCCAGTGAGACACTGCCCCGGTTTTGGCCGAGCGCGGCGCGGATGGTGTCTATTTCCGCCTTGTCGCGCGCTTCGCTCAGAGTAACCACGCTTCGGGAGTTTATTCTCCGTTCCAGTCCCAGGTCGACAGGGGAGATTAAGAACTTGTCACACATCACCATGGCTCTGCGTACCCGATTGATCAACTCGCGGACATTACCAGGCCAGTCGTAGTGGTTCATGGTGTGCAGAGCATCTTCGCTGAATCCTTTGACCCGACGCCCCTTTTCGTCGGCGAAGCGGCGGAAGATATATTGGGCCAACAGGGGCACATCGCCGATACGTTCGCGTAAAGCGGGCATTTTGATCTGCAGGACATTGAGGCGATAGTAGAGATCCTCGCGGAAGCAGCCCTCGTGAACGGCCTTTTCCAGATTGACGTGGGTGGCGGCAATCACTCGCACATCCACGGTAATGTCTTCTCGGCCACCCACCCGCTGTATGGTTTTTTCCTGCAGGAAACGCAGAAGGTTGGTCTGGAGCTCCATGGGCAGATCGCCAATTTCATCGAGGAAGAGGGTGCCGCCGGAGGCGACCTCGATACGGCCAATTTTGCGCTGGTGGGCACCGGTGAAGGAGCCCTTTTCGTGGCCGAAGAGCTCGGACTGGATGAGGTTCGCGGGCAATGCCCCGCAGTTCACGGCAATGAAGGGGCCAGCGGCCTGCGGGGAGCGTTCGTGGATGGCCTGCGCGGCCAGTTCCTTGCCCGTGCCACTTTCACCGGTAATCAGCACAGGAGCCACCACCCCGGCCACTTTGCGAATCTCTTTGAACACCTTTTGCATCTGTGGGCTGGTGCCGACCATTTCACTTTCGCCATTGTTGCGCACTTCCCGTTCTTCGGGCGGGAGCGCGTCGGCGGCAATCTCTGCCATCCCCAAGGCATGCCCCAGGGTGAGTAGCAACCGGTTGGGGTCAATAGGCAGGGTGTGGTAGTCGTAAAATGCGCCGCCGATCAACTCACGCAGGGGGTGAAGGTCCATGGCCTCCCTGGGGAGCAAGGCGATCCAGCGGATCTGCTCCGCCTTGGCGATGGTGGACTCCACCCGCCGACCATTATCAATGATAGCCTGGGGGTCTAGAGCGACGATTCCTACTTTGAAATCCGCTGTGGCCAAGAGTTTTTGCAGGTCACTGATATCTTCTGCATACACTAGTTGCCAGCCCTCGCTGCATAAACGCTCCGCCCATGGCCCGATAGTCCGCTTCGCGCCGAAATACAGTAGGGGGCGGCCAGTAACAACGGCACGCTGCCCCGCAAGTTGACTGTATATAGTGGTCCCCATAATTGATTCCACCCCACCCGCCAGAATGTATCGCAACGATCATAATACAAATATGGTGCCACTACTATAACTCTATGTATTCCATAGAAAATGGTACCATCGGTGGAAGGCTGACGATAAAAAATGTTTCATTTATGAAACAGGCAGTCGAGTATATTCAAGTAAGTTGCCGATTTTCAGTGGTAACAGAAAGAAACAAGATGTTTTAATTATGTTACATATTGCGCAGGCCCTGGACAGCGCACTGTTCCTCTTGCTTTTGGTCTTTCCGTCGGGGGTATCACCCCAGTAGTCTTGCATCACTCACTCCAATCATCTGACGGAGCAGTCGTTCATGCCCATGCGAACCATGCCGGGGGACATTGACTTTTCCTCGCACCCCCACCAGTGCCCGTAACTGTCTGCTGAATTATTCAGCCACTTCGGCTGGGTAACATCAAATACGGTTTGCCTCTCTTAATGTTTCCTGAAAGTGATTAAGGCTCAGCTGTAAATCCGCCTGATCAGTGGATTTGCCCAACATAATATTCTTACCAATAGCCTCTAAAGTGCGGCGGTACTCGGTATGGGCAATATCAACTGCGCTGCCTTCGAGCCCTAGGTCTTTGATGCGGACAGCGGTAGGGCAACGCTGGCGTATCCATGGAGCCATATCCACAAATAATTTGGGGGCTTGGCCAACGAGATTCTGTATGGCTAAATGATAACATACACTGTGGGCGTAAAGGCTAAGGAGACCTTGTGGTGTAGCTGTACTGCACGGTGGGATCTGCTTGTCCAGCCAGGCATGTAACTCCGGCATGAGCATAGGGGCCGCGATAGCATAACCTTGTGCCATGGGGACATGGATAGCGCGCAGAGCACCCAGGATTTCGGTGCTTTCAGCGCCTTCCACAATGACGTCCACATGCATGGCGTTACCCAAGTCCAGCAATGATTTTATGAAGTACAGATCCTCTGGTTTGCGGCCTAAATGACGTACGAAGGCTTGATCAATCTTGATTTCATCTACTGGCAAGTTCTTGAGGCGTAACAGGGAAGCATAGGCACTACCAACATCATCCAGGGCAATACGATAACCCAACTTCCTGAAATCAGCGATGCCCGCTATAGCCAGCTCATGGGAGAAAAAATCGCTGCTTTCCAGCAGTTCTAGGATGATGCGCTGTGGGGATAGATTCGTGGCGGTTAAAAGGGTGAGAAGCTTTTTTCGATCGTCGGGATTGCAAATAAATTTCGGCAATACATTGATGGATACCCATATATTATCACAAGCCCCAACCACGCTTTGCATGTCTTTCTGAACCTGCGCAATTACGCCTGAGGTCAGCGCCCATTGATCGCCACTGCGGAGTTGGGGTAAGAATTTATCAGGAGCGATCTCATCGGTTGCATCTCTTAATCTGGCTAGGGCTTCTATACCCACCACTTTTCCTGTACTCAATTCCAGAACCGGCTGATAGCGTACGCGCAACCCTCCGTGGTAAAGCAAATGCAACACATGAGGCAAATGATGATCTACACCCTCCTTCTTATCAGGCGGATAGATGACCCAGAAATGTTCACGCGTGTTTTTTTCTTTTTTAGATTTATAGAGGGCGTGATCGGCATGACGCAGCAGAAGGTCAAGGTCAGTGTCCGCGTTATCGTGGGAATAAATGGTAAGACCCAAGCTAACGCCCACCTTTACCAGGGTACCGTCAGCGAGAGCGATGGGCTGCACAATGGCATCGTATATTTTGTCGAGTAGCAAGGGGATGGCGTCCCGTTCTTGGATATCATCCATCACGAGTACAAATTCGTCGCCTCCAAGGCGGGCCACGAAGTCCGAGGCGCGCAGAATATCGCACAATCGCCCAGCGACACCTTGTAAAAGCAGATCACCGGCAGCATGACCATAGACATCATTAATCGGCTTGAAATCATCCAGATCAAGGATTCCCAGGGCGAGAAGCGTTTGGTGTCGTTCTGCTCGAAGCAACGCCTTCTGCAGGTATTCGGTCAATCCCCGGCGATTGGGAAGGCCGGTGAGCATGTCATGGCTGGCCAAGTAGCTCTGTTTCTGTTGCCCTTCGGCGAGGACATTTTTGAGGAAAATTTCATCCAGGCCATGACCCACAAGCTCGGCAATGCGGGACAAGACCTCGCGAACTTCTGGAGTAAACATGCCTACCTGATTGCCAATTACCGCCAGGATTCCCCAGCGCGAGTCTTGTCGATGGATAGTAGTGGCGGCGGCGGCTCGCCAACCGTATGTCATACCTTGGTCCCGCCAGGGGGCCATCAACGGATCGCTGAGATAATCCTGCTGGAAAACCATCGTATCGCTGCGCCACGCGCGGGCACCTACGGTATAACCTTCCGGCATAGTGGCCGACGCAGGCCACCACTGTTTCAAGGCATTGGCCGCGAGTTCTCCAGCTGAAGCGAGTGGTACAAAGCAGTCATTTGCATCCGGCTTGGCAATCCACGCAGCCACAAAAAGTCCGCTGTCGATCAGTTTCTGGCACATGCTATCCAACATGCCTTGCTCGTCCCTGGCCCTCAGGGCGATATCCCCAGCAGAAATCATGGCTCGCTGGAGCGTCTGCGCAGTGCTAAGAGCAAAGGCAACTTCGCGGTGCTCAAGAAAAACCGCCAAGTCTTCGGCAAGGCGATTGAGAAGTATGGTAATCGCTTGTGGAAAGGACTCTCCTTTGCCACGATATAAGGTGATCACGCCTCGGCCACCATCTGACCAAGGTAGCGGTACATGGGCGCTCCCTCCCAATTGATAGGCTTCGACCATAGGGCGCCAAGAGTCATAGTGAGAGTCGCCTGCATCAAAAAGCATCGCCTTCCCCGTCATGAAAACCTGGGCAGTAGGCCCGCCACCCCCAGGAATATCCGGATTCGCGGAAATATGCACCTGTTCGAGCATCCGGGCCAACGGCCCGGCTTTGGCGAGAATCTCCACCTCATTCTTTCCCGCTGCCACCTTCCCTAACCAAACGGCTTGCAGGCTTAGACGATCTGTCAGGATCTCGCAAAATTGCTGTAATACCGGAATCAGTTCGCGGTCGGGAGCGCTGGCAAAGAGGCGATTGATTTCGCTCAAAGAGAACAACAAGGATTCACGAATCAGTAACTCCTGATGGCTTTGTTGTAAATCGGCAGTACGTGCGCGGACCCGATCCTCAAGTGCATGGTTGGCTGTTTGCAGCGCAAGTTTGGCACGATTGGCCTCGGCGACCATGGCACCGGCTATGAGACCGACGCACGCCAACCCGATAGCTACCATTTGCATCATGGTCTCCGGTTGAACCAAGGTGACCGCCTGATAAGGTCCTCGACCGAAAGCGGTTCCAACCGCAGCAATGATGTAGGACATCAGGCCAATACGATATACTTCCTCCATGGGAAATCGAGTCAAGGCCCAGAGAAAGGGCAGTATCAATAGACCGACCACTCCTTCCATGATGCTTCGTGGGGGATAATGAACCAGGAATAATCCAGCGGTGAGCCCCAGAATCAAGAGGGCGGTGAACCCCAGATGCCACTGCTCTGCTGCGCCTCCTGGCAAAGAGCGCGGCCTATTCCAATTCCAAAGCAGGAATATCGTGGTGAAGCCTAGGATGCTGCAGATATCTCCTACGGACCAACTCAACCAGAGTTTGTCGAACGTATTGATGCGAAAATGATCCCAGCCAACCACTACTCCCAGCGCTCCTCCCAAGCCGCTGATTGCGCCATTGAATATGCCCATCACTGCAATGAAAGCGACTACATCCCTTACGTAATGGAAACCGGACCATCGAGGACGTAACCACCGCAGCACAGCCAAGGCGATGAGGGGGGCGGAAGTGATCCCCATGGAGACCCATAGAGCAATGGTGGGAGACATTCCGATCAGCAGGATATTGGCGACTGTGGATCCGAGAAATATGCTGGGGGCCGCCCATTTCCCAAAACGCATCACGGCAAAGGTGGCCAATCCTGCGCCAGGCCAAAGGGGCCAAATGTCATAATCTTGGGGTTGGTGGCTGGTGGTCAGGATCAGGGTGACAGCGGTGAGAGCGACGTAGGCAAAAAGAATTTCGGCGTTCAAAAGGAAGAGCCGGGACGATCTTACCCGTAGGTCCGGAGAGGGCAGATACAACTCCCTCACGGGTGAAGCCCCTGCCGACAATCGATGGCAGCGGCAATCCTAAGGCGGTGGACGCAGATGATGAGCATTAACCGTAGTGACATGCTGGTGGGGCTCTTACCTTATCGGATCACAGTGCAGCCTGAATCGCCTTGCCACCATAGTCAATAGGCTGTGCCTAAGGGGCTGCTGAAAAAGTCAACGGCATAATAGCCACGGAGCAGACGGGGCATACCCAGTTTGTCGAAAGAGGCCATAGTCAGTCCCGTTTGGTGTCAGCATCACGGTTCCGCCACCAGTAGCGAGGATGCCCGGCGTTCGCGCCACCTCAAAACGGGATATCATCATCAAAGTCCTCTGCCGGCGCGGGCGACATCTCATTCTTCCGCGCGCCACCGGCACTGCTGCCGCCACCACTCGGTCGGGATTGATCTTCCTCATCAAAGCTGGCCGCACCGCCGCCACCGCCGCCACGCGCGCCCACCAGTTGCAGACGATCGCCGACGATCTCCGTGGTGTAACGCTCCTGCCCTTCCTTGTCGGTCCACTTGCGCGTCTGCAGGCGGCCTTCCACATAAGCCATGCTGCCCTTGCGCAGGTATTCGCCAGCAATTTCTGCGGTGCGACCGAAGAGCACTACCCGATGCCATTCGGTGCGCTCCTGCTTATTGCCTTCCTTGTCCTTGAAGGTCTCGGAAGTCGCGATGCTGAAGTTCGCGATGGCGCCGCCACTGGGCTGATAACGCATCTCCGGGTCGCGTCCCAGATGCCCCAACAATATGACCTTGTTCACTCCCGCCATCGTCTGATCTCCTTATCTGCAGGGGACGACCGTCCCCGAAAGCCTTATACTAACCCATTATCCCCAAAAAGAGCATGTCGGCTGCATGGAACACATCCATATCCGGGGCGCCCGCACCCACAACCTCAAGAATATCTCCCTTACCTTACCGCGCGACCGCCTCATCGTCATCACCGGGCTGTCGGGTTCAGGCAAATCGTCGCTGGCTTTTGACACTCTCTACGCCGAGGGTCAGCGCCGCTATGTGGAAAGCCTCTCGGCCTATGCCCGCCAGTTTCTTTCGCTCATGGGCAAGCCCGATGTGGACGCGATTGAAGGACTGTCGCCCGCCATCGCCATAGAGCAGAAATCCACCTCCCATAACCCCCGTTCCACCGTCGGCACCGTCACCGAGATTCACGACTATCTACGCCTGCTCTTTGCCCGTGCCGGCACCCCCTGGTGCTGCGGCGCGCCCATTCAGAGTCAGACCATCAGCCAGATGGTCGATCAGCTCCTGGCCCTGCCCGAAGGCGAAAAGCTCATGATCCTGGCGCCGGTGCTGCGTGACCGCAAAGGCAGTCACGAGGACATCATCGGCAGCCTGCGCGCCCGCGGCCTGATCCGCGCCCGGATGGACGGTCAACTTCTCGAACTGGACGAAATCCCCACCCTGGACAAGAAGCGCAAGCATCGCATCGAAGCGGTCATCGACCGGCTGGTGTTGCGTGCCGACAGCGGGCCGCGCCTGGCCGAATCGCTGGAAACCGCCCTCAGCCTCGCCGAGGATCAGGCTATCGTCGTCCTCATGGGACCGCAGCATGCGGAAGAGCGACTGTTTTCCGCTCACCATGCCTGCCCCGGTTGCGGGCGCTCCTTCCCGCCTTTGGAGCCGCGCCTCTTCTCCTTCAACAATCCCGCCGGGGCCTGCCCGCGCTGTGACGGCATCGGCGAGGTCACCTTTTTTGACCCCGACCTGATCGTCCCCAACCCAGAACTGAGCCTGCGTGACGGGGCCATCGCCGCCTGGACCAAGCGCCATCAGGAGCACTACGCGCCCCTGCTCACGGCGCTGGCCGCACACTTTCATTTTTCCCTGGACACCCCCTGGCGGGATCTGCCTTTCGACATCCGCGAGCAGATTCTCCACGGCAGTGCCGAACGCATCACCGTCCAGCAAGGGACGCACAGTCACAAGCTGAGCTTTGAAGGTGTCATTGCCGGTCTGGAACGGCGCTTGCGGGAAACCCAGTCCAACCTCATCCGCGAAGAAATCATGCGCTATATGGGCCGCCTGCGTTGCCCCGTCTGCAATGGCAGCCGCCTGCGTGAAGAGGCGCGCATGGTCAGGGTTGGCCCGCTGGCCATTCAGGAAGTCTCGGCGCTGTCCATCCGCGCGTCATTGCAGCATTTTACCCATCTGCAACTGGAAGGGCAGGAAGCCCTCATCGCCGAGCGCATCCTCAAGGAAATCGGCAGCCGTCTGAAGTTTCTGGTGGATGTCGGTCTCGACTACCTCAGCCTCGACCGCTCCGCCGAAACCCTGTCGGGTGGGGAAGCGCAGCGTATCCGTCTCGCCTCGCAGATTGGTGCCGGTCTGGTGGGGGTGATGTACGTCCTCGACGAGCCCTCCATCGGCCTGCACCAGCGCGACAACGACCGCCTCATCGGCACCCTCAAGCATCTGCGCGATCTCGGCAATACCGTCATCGTCGTCGAACATGATGAAGACGCCATCCGCGCCGCCGATTATGTGGTGGACATGGGTCCCGGCGCCGGTACCCACGGCGGCAAAGTCATCGCCCAGGGAACACCCGAAGAAATCCGCGCTAACCCCGACTCGCTGACCGGACGCTATCTGACCGGCAACCTCTGCATCGCCGTCCCTGAGCGACGGCGTAGCAATGCCAGCCAGCGCTGGCTGGAGGTGCAAGGCGCCACCGGCAATAACCTGAAGTCAGTGGATGCACGTATCCCCATCGGCCTCTTCACCTGTATCACCGGGGTCAGCGGTTCCGGTAAATCGACCCTCATCAACGACACTCTCTACCCTGCTTGCGCCCGCGTGCTCGTGGGCAGCAGCCAGAGCCCCGCGCCGCATCAGCATTTGCGCGGGCTGGAAGAACTGGACAAGGTCATCGCCATCGACCAGAGCCCCATCGGCCGCACCCCGCGCAGCAATCCGGCCACCTACACCGGCCTCTTCACCCCCATTCGCGAGCTGTTCGCCGCCACCGGCGAGGCCCGCACCCGCGGTTACAATCCCGGCCGCTTCAGCTTCAATGTCAAGGGCGGGCGTTGCGAAGCCTGTGAGGGCGACGGCGTGATCCGGGTGGAAATGCACTTTTTGCCAGACATTTATGTGCCTTGCGACGTCTGTGGCGGCAAACGCTATAAGCGCGAGACTCTGGATGTCCACTACAAGGGCAAAAACATTCATGAGGTCCTGGAGATGACGGTGGAGGATGCGCGGGCCTTTTTTGACCCTGTCCCCTCCGTCGCCCGCAAATTGCAGACCCTGCTGGATGTGGGCCTCGGTTACCTGCGTCTGGGCCAGTCGGCTACCACCCTTTCCGGCGGCGAAGCGCAGCGCGTCAAACTCTCCCGGGAGCTCTCCCGTCGCGACACCGGGCGGACCCTCTACATCCTTGACGAACCCACCACCGGGCTGCACTTCCACGACATCGCCCTGCTCCTCGAGGTGCTGCAGAAGCTGGCCGACGCGGGCAACACCATCGTCGTTATCGAGCACAATCTGGATGTCATCAAGACGGCAGACTGGGTCATCGACCTCGGCCCCGAGGGAGGTTCCGGCGGCGGCCAGATCATCGCCACCGGCACACCGGACGAAGTGGCGCACAATCCCCTGTCCCACACCGGGCATTATCTGGCGCGACATCTCAATCGTTGAGCTTTTTTGCACACCCGCAGCCAATACCGCAAAATAACCGGCAACCATTGACTGGAGTTCACCGCATGCCCGTCCTCCCCGAACGCCGAGAGCAGATCCGCAGCGCCCACGCGGCCCTCATCCTGCAGGTCATCGCCGCCTGCCAGAATATTCATCTCCGGGCGCCGCTGGAAGACAGTCTGCGCGTCGCCGCCGCCAATGGCTGGGGCGATCTGGTCACCGTCATCCGCCAGATTCTGGCCGGGCAGCGTGCGCCGGGTTTGCTGCAGGGACTGGACGAAGAAGACGGCATCATCATCGAATCCATCCTCATGGGCCTGCAAAATCCAGAGACCTTGCCCAAAGCCGGCGACCAGGCCGACCCCACCCTCGCCGCGCCCGGTCTGGCCAGCGTCATCCTCGCCGCCCGCCGCGGTGAGCCGGAAGCCATCGCCTGGCTGGGCCGTATGGCCAGTCAGATGCAGCGGGCCGGCGGCGACATGGCGCGCATGGGCGCGGCCCTTGGCCCTCTCTCCCGGGGTCAGTACGACCGCCTCAAACTGGAGCGCGGCATGGGACCCCTCGGGCGCAGCCTGCTCCAGTCCGTGCTGGACGCCCTGGCTCAAGCTGAACAGCAGTAACCGCCCCGGAAACCAGCCGCGCCTTGAAAATGCCCCGTTTTGGCCATACTTGAAACGGTAAATAAAGGCAGTACGGTCTATCCTCTTTTTCTCACCTCTTCTTCTCAGGAGTCCGTATGACAGTCAGTGGACACGTTCTCGAAGTGAATCTCGGTAATTTTCAGGAAGCCGTCGTAGGGCTATCCCGGAAGGTGCTGGTACTGGTCGACTTCTGGGCGCCCTGGTGCGCACCCTGCCGGGCCCTGGGTCCGGTCCTCGAAAAACTGGCAGCGGAGATGGACGGCGCCTTCGTGCTCGCCAAGGTCAACTCTGACGAAAACGCGGACTTGTCCCGTCAGTATCAGGTACGCGGCATTCCCGCCGTCAAAGCTTTCAAAGACGGTAAAGTCGTTGACGAATTTACCGGAGCACTACCCGAGTCAACCATCCGCCAGTTCATCGAAAAAAATCTCCCTCTCCCTGGCGATGAACTGCGTGCGCAGGCGTTGAGTGCTATAGCGCAGGGCAAGCCTGTGGAGGCAGAGCAACTACTGGAACAGGCCATCCGTCTCAGTCCCCGGAATGATCAGGCGCGCCTGGCGTTGGCGCGCCTCGCCATCCAGCAAAACCGTCATGCAGACGCACAGGCGCAAATTGATGCCATGTCACCGGTTTTTCAACTGGAAAGTGAAGTAGAAGGCCTGAAAGCTCTACTCGAATTCACCGAAACGGCCCGCAGCGCACCACCCATGTCCGAACTGGAAACCACCATCACCAGCGAAAAGGGCGACCTCCGCGCGCAGGCGATGTACCAGCGATCTTTACTCCTGCTTTTGCAGGGACAGGAAGAAGCAGCACTGGATCAGCTCATCGAGATGGTCGAGCGCCACAAAAACTATCAGGACGGTCTGGCCCGCAAAACCGTACTCAAGATATTCGCTCTGCAGGGTAATCAGGGACCACTGGTGGAGCTTTACCGGACCCGCCTGTCCCGCGCTTTGCACTGAGAATGTTGCTGTCCACTATCGCCTCCCATTGCGATTTATGTGTTATGCTACGACGATTGGCTGGAACTCTCGGCCTTTTTCCAGAGTCCAACCCGGAGCATACCGATAAGCCCTGACGTTGCAAGACAAAATCCCGAAGGAGAGTCCTATGGCGAATGATCGCCCGAATTCCATGTTGAAACGCCGTAAACTAGTAGTTACTGCCGTGGTAGCGGCGTGTTTTGGTTTTGCACTGGGTGCGACGGAGTGGGCACAAGCCGATGCGCCTACAGCACCGGCTTTGTCTATCTCGACGAACACGGCGCCTCAACAGGCGTTGGTCGCTCTGCCGGATTTCACCCCGATCATCGACCGTTACGGCCCTGCGGTAGTGAATATCAGCAGCACCACCAACAAGGTCATTCACCAGCAAAACAATCCCTTTCCGCCCAATTCGCCGTTCTATCAGTTTTTTCACCACTTCATGCCCCCTGGACAAAATGGTCCAAGTCCACAGCAACATGAAAAAATCCAGTCGCTTGGCTCCGGCTTCATTATCAGCCCTGACGGCTATATCGTCACCGCTGGCCATGTCGTGCGCGGCGCCAACCATATCGTCGTCACCCTCACCAATCACCACGCCTATCCGGCCAAGCTGATCGGTCTTTCGGTACGTTATGACACGGCACTGCTCAAAATCGACGCCAAAGGCCTGCCCACCGTACCCCTCGGCAACTCGGATCACCTGAAGGTCGGCCAATGGCTGCTCGCCGTTGGCGCGCCTTTCGGCTTTTACAATACCGTGACCCAAGGTGTGGTCAGTGCCATGAACCGCCCGCTGCCCGATGACGAATACATCCCCTTCATCCAGAGTGACGTGCCCATCAATCCCGGCAACTCGGGCGGACCGCTCTTCAACATGAAAGGCCAGGTGGTGGGCATCAATGACCAGATCTATACCAACAGCGGCGGCTACATGGGCCTGTCCTTCTCGATCCCCATCAATACCGTGATGCGGGTGGTGCAGGACTTCAAGGACCACAAAGCGATCCAGTTCGGCTATCTGGGCGTCGAAGTGCAGGATGTCACGCCGCAAATGGCGCAAGCACTGCACCTCAAAGAACCGGTGGGCGCACTCGTCGCCTCCGTCATGCCGGGCAGCCCGGCCGCCAAGGCGGGCATCAAGCCCGGTGACGTCATCGTCACCTATGACAACAAGCCGGTGTACAATGTCGGGCAATTGCCGCCTATGGTTGGTAATACCCTGCCGGGCACGCAGGCCAAGGTCGGCATCCTCCATCGCGGAGAAGCGGAAACCAAGGATGTTCTGGTTACTGCCCTGCCCAAAAACATGGAAGGGCCTTCCGGCAGCCAGGAATCATCCAAGCCTGCCAAAATGGGCAAAGTCTCCCGTATGGGCATCCATGTCCAATCTCTGACCCCCAAGATTAAGAAGCAATTGGACGTGCATCACGGTGTCGTGGTAGTCGGGGTGAGTGAAGGGGCGGCGGCGGAAGCCGGGATCATGCCGGGCATGATCATCCAGCAGATTGATCAACAGGACATCAACAGTCCCGCCGAGTTGGAGCACATTGTTGCCAGTCTGCCCGCGAACCAACCCATCCCGTTGCTGGTGCGGCAGGGTAAAGCCAGCATCTATGTGGTGGTGACCTTACCTAAAAAATAAGTCTGGTTTTGCAGAAGAACACCCCGTGGCGCACCATCGGTCGCGGGGTGTTTTTTGTGCGTGATCGGAGAACCGCTAGTCTCTCACCACCTGTCAGAACCCCAGATTTTGGGAATTATAAAAGCATTACCCGCGCGGATGATGCTTCTGATGTAGTTCCTTGAGCCGTGCCTGCGCCACATAAGTATAAAGCTCGGTGGTGGAGAGGTTCGCGTGGCCGAGCATCAACTGCACACTGCGCAGGTCTGCGCCGTGATTCAGCAAATGGGTAGCGAAGGCGTGGCGCAAGCCATGAGGCGACACTGGCTGAGTGATCCCGGCGGACTGCGCATAATGCTCAATGTTTTGCCAGAAACGCTGCCGCGTCATGGCAGCCCCGCGTCCAGTCACAAAAATGGCAGCACTGATGCGTTCACCCAAAATGTGCGGACGACCACTTTGCAGATACTGCGCCATGCGTCCGGCAGCCACTTCCCCCATGGGCACCAAGCGTTCCTTGCGACCCTTGCCAAAGACCACCACCAGATCGGCGCTGAGGTCCACCTGGCGCATTTCCAGATTCACCAACTCCGATACCCGCAAACCGCAGGCGTACATCAACTCCAGCATGGCAGCATCGCGCAATCCCAAGGGACGTGTACAGTCGGGAGCCGCAAGCAGAGCCTCTATTTCCGTTTCGCTGAGGACATGAGGCAACACACGACCGAGACGGGGACTGTGTAGATTACGGCTGGGATCACGGGCTACCCAACCCTCCCGCTCCGCATAGCCGTAGAAGCGGCGCACGCTGGAGAGTAGGCGCGCCACAGAGCGCAGAGCCGCTCCGGACTGTAGTTTCTGTCCCAGTATGCGCGCCAGAGCACCTTCATCGGCGGTGGTCAGGGTCAACTCCTGTTCCGCGAGTGCGGTCGCCAACTGCAGCAGATCCTGACGATAAGCCATCAGAGTATTTTCACCGAGGTTTTTTTCCAGCCACAGCGCATCGAGAAAGGCGTCGATCTGCCGACGTTCTGCCGACAGGGCGGCAGTTGCGGCACTCAAGCCAGATACAGGCGCGTCACTACCAGAGGATGAATCCATGCCAATGGCCCTCCCGTCAAGGAACCCGCGCGCTGCGCAGTGCGCCACAAAGACCAGAAACCTTCTGGACAACCTTGCGCCACACCACGCTCGGCCACCTGTAACCACCACTGCGGGCCAGAGCCGGACGCCGCGGCATACAAGGCCCTCTGCCAACTGAATGGCGCGGGCACCGGCTCCAGTGCTGCCCGCTCACGATAAGCGGCCAGCGTACTGAAGTCCGGCCAGTCTTCCTGACGCTGCCATCCGGCAAAGCCAAAAGTGGTAGCCGCAGCACTGAACAACACTTTCCGCGCCTGCCGCAAACTCCGGTGGGGTAATGCCAGCAAACTGCCGAGCCAGACATAGAGACGAATCAGCGGCAGGGGATCATTGTCGCCACCGCCCTCAATGATCATCAGGGTAACGGTCAGGAACAGCTGGCGTATGGCGTCCAGGGGCTGGTCGCCGAGGGCGCGGATACGCCCCATGAAGGCGGGCAGATCGCGATCCCGCAGGGCATGGAGCAGGGGCTTGTCCGTGGCCGGGTCGCGGCTGGCACGCCCCTCTGGGACCACCACCGCTACCCCGGCAGGCAGTTGCCAGTGACTCTGCAAAAGCGCCATCGCCCCCAGCGAGAAGGGCTGAACGGGGAGATCGGCGGCGGCATCATGCCACTGTCCATAAAGAATGGTACGCAGGCCTTGGGCATGGTTGTCATCGGCCAGACGCTGGGCCAGCCGGGTAAGGACGATTCGCCGGGCGTTCTCGTCCTCCGCCATACTGAACAGCAGCGGCGCCAGCGTCTCCAGATCACCGTCTTCAATAGCCTTGGCGAAGGTGTCCGCCTCCATGTCCAAAGGCATGGGGTTGGCGGCCTCCGACCTCAGCGCAGCGGGCAGGATAGCTGCTGGCTGCACCAGCGATGCCTCCTGCACCTGCAAGGCAGTCGCTAACAGTGCAGGGGGCAAAGACTCCGCATCAGCGAGGAGCGCCAGGGTGTCCGCCACAATCTGCAGAGCCTGCGCATCTGCGGCGGCCCACCAGTGCGGCAACAGCCACTGCTGCCAAGCGGCGCGCAGAGCCAAGCGCTGAGCGGAATCGGCCCAGAGGATTTCCCGCTCAGGTACAGAAGCAGAACGCCAGCGCTCGAGGATCTCCCCCGAACCCGGCGTCAACTCCCCCTCATCCAACCCGAACTCGGCCATGGCCGAGTGCCGCGTCAGGCTGCATCAGCCCAGCTTTTCTTTGATGCGCGCAGCTTTACCGGAGAGGTCACGCAGGTAGTAGAGCTTGGCGCGGCGCACATCACCACGACGCTTCACTTCTACCTTGGTCACCAGCGGCGAATAGGAGGGGAAAACGCGCTCCACCCCTTCACCGTTGGAGATTTTGCGAACCGTGAAAGCAGAGTGCAGGCCACGGTTACGGCGGGCAATGCAAATGCCTTCAAAAATCTGGATTCGCTCGCGGTCGCCTTCCTTCACCTTTACGTGAACGGCCACCGTGTCGCCCGCACCAAAAGTCGGCAGTGCCGACTTCATCTGTTCCTGATTGATTTCGTCAATGATGTTCATCCCCAACTCCTTAGCCTAGTATTACTGCGTTTCGCCGTCCTGACGGCGATACTCTTCCAATAATTCTTTTTCACCCACCTGCAACCCCCGTTGCTCCAGCAAATCCGGGCGCCGCGCGGCGGTGCGCCCTAATGACTGCTGCAAACGCCAGCGGCGGATACGTGCGTGATCTCCGGACAGCAGCACCTCCGGAACCCCCTCCCCCGCCACCACTTCAGGCCGGGTATAATGCGGGCAATCCAGCAAGCCAGACGCCGCAAAACTGTCCTCCGCCGCTGAATCCACATGCCCCAGTAGACCCGGCAACTGCCGCGCCACCGCCTCCATCAGCACCAGCGCCGGTAACTCGCCACCCGCCAGCACATAGTCGCCGATGGACCATTCCACATCCACCGCTGCCAGCACCCGCTCGTCAATGCCTTCATAGCGGCCTGCCAGTAAAATCAGGCCCGGCAACGCCGCGAAATCCTGCACCGCCTGTTGCTGCAAGCGCTGCCCCTGGGGCGACAAGTAAATCACCGGTGCCCCCGGATTGGCCTCCCGCGCCGCCGCGATAGCCGCCAGCAAAGGCGGCGCCATCATCAGCATGCCCGGCCCGCCGCCAAAAGGGCGGTCATCCACCCGTCGGTAGGCGCTGTCACTGAAATCCCGCGGATTCCAGGTTTGCACCTCAATCAGCCCGCGGGTCAACGCGCGTCCGACAATGCCCTCCTGCAAATAACCGTGGATCAGCCCCGGAAAAATGGTGATGACGTCGAAACGCATCACCAGTCGGCTTGCCAATCCACGATAATCTGCCCGGCGGCCAGCTCCACACCCGCAGATGCTTCGGCCGACCACGGAATGAGCAGCTCACCGCCCTTGCCGTCGTCGACCACCATCACGTCATTCGCCCCGGTCTCCAGGAAAGCAGACACGGTGCCCAGAGCGACACCTTCCCGGTTCAGTACCCGCAGCCCGATCAACGTGCTCCAGTAAAATTCACCGGCTCCCAGATCAGGCAATTCAACCCTGGGCACTGCGATCTCCTGCCCGATAAGGGCACGCGCCTGCTCACGGTCCTCTACCTGCTCAAGCTTGGCCACCACACCCTCGCCCTGCATACGCCCGTCTTCCAGCACCCAAGGGCGCCGGGCCGGGCCGAGATACCAGGGCGAGTAGTTGAGGATGGCGTCGCGCTCTTCGGTAAAAGAAAAAACCTTCACCATACCGCGCACACCATAGATGCCGGAGACACGCCCCAGCACCACCCACTCCCCGGCGTCAGGCGCTGGCGACACCCGTCTTGCTCACGCCTTCTTTCTTCAGAAAGCCGGCGACGGTATCGGACGGCTGGGCACCCTGGCTCAACCAGTAAGCGGCGCGTTCTTTGTTGATCCGCAGCTCGGCTACTGCGCCAATGGGATTGTAAAAGCCCAGTCGCTCAATAAAACGACCATCCCGACGGCTACGGCTGTCGGTCACCACAATGTGATAAAAAGGCCGCTTCTTGGCGCCGCCCCGGGCCATACGAATGACTACCATGTGTTCTCCTTAACCATGATCCTCTCCCACTGTGCGGGAGAAAGGCGCGTATCGTAACTAAAAACAAGCTCTAACGGAAGGGTAAACCGCCCTTCAACATCGATTTGGGATTCATTCCCAGCAAACGGCTGAGCCCCCGGCCCCCTTTACCCATTTTTTTGAACATCTTTTGCATCATTTCAAACTGCTTAAGTAGGCGGTTGACCTCGGTGACGGTCGTCCCGGAACCCGCCGCAATCCGCCGTCGCCGCGAGGCTTTGATGATGTCCGGATGCCGCCGTTCGCCGGGGGTCATGGAGTTAATCATGGCCTCCAGACGGCGCATCGACTTGCCATCCTGCATGGCGTTCTGCGCCTCGGCGGGCAACTCGCCCATACCGGGCAACTTATCCATGATACTGGCCATACCGCCCATGCGCTCAAGCTGGCGCAACTGCTCACGGAAGTCTTCCAGATCGAAGCCCTTGCCGTTGCGCAGCTTGTCGGTCATTTTCCGGGCCTGATCTTCGTCCACATCCTGCTGGACCTGCTCCACCAGACTGACGATGTCGCCCATGCCCAGAATACGCGAGGCCATGCGATCCGGATAGAAAGGCTCCAGACCCTTGCGAATTTTCTCACCGATCCCGATGAACTTGATGGGTTTGCCCGTAATGGCCCGCACCGACAGGGCCGCGCCACCGCGGGCGTCACCATCCGCCTTGGTGAGGATCACCCCGGTCAGCGGCAGAGCGTCGTTAAAGGCCTTGGCGGTATTCACCGCGTCCTGACCAGTCATGGCATCGACCACGAAAAGCAGTTCCACCGGTTTGACCGCCGCGGTCAGTGCCTGCGCCTCGGCCATCATCTCGCTGTCCACGTGCAGACGCCCCGCCGTGTCGACGATGAGCACGTCGTAGACGCCGCGCTGCGCCGCTTCCACCGCATCCTGGGCGATGCGCACCGGCTGCTGGTCGGGGCTGGAGGGGAACACATCCACCGCAATATCTTTACCGAGATGCACCAACTGCTCCATGGCGGCAGGACGATAGACGTCGGTACTGACCATCAGCACACGCTTCTTTTCTTTATCCTTGAGCCACAGGGCAAGCTTGGCACTGGTGGTGGTCTTACCCGAGCCCTGCAAACCCGCGAGCAGGATCACCGCCGGGGGGCGGGCGCTGAGATCAAGGCGATCATTGTGCGCGCCCATCAACTTCACCAACTCATCATTGACGATCTTGACGAAGACCTGCCCCGGCGTGAGGCTCTTGACCACGGCTTCGCCCATAGCCTCTTCGCGGACGTTATTGATGAAGTCCTTGACCACCGGCAGGGCTACATCGGCCTCCAGCAGCGCCAGCCGCACATCGCGCAATGCGTCGCGGATATTATCCTCACTCAGCCGTCCCTGGCCGCGCAAGTTCTTGAAGGTCTGGGTCAGTTTCTGGGTCAGATTGTCAAACATGGGTCCCCCTCGTGTAGGGGTGGATTTTGGACTGTATGAGGCGGTCGCGCAATGCGTGACATCACACCTCCCGCCGCACCGGCAAAGGATTGAGCGGATGCCTTTGATGGCGTCAGTCGGGCATGAAGTGGTCCATCAGCACCTTGAAACGGAGATGGAAGGCGCCAAGGCGAAAAAAGCGGCATCCTCTCTCCAGACCCCACCTCTCACCAAAATGGTGCAGACCAAACCGACCATACTCCGTAGTCCACGCCCGGCGTGGGCGCAGAGTCAGCATTGGCGGGGCTGTCGCCAAACATATGTTTTCCGGCACCGCTGACAACTGGCCGCAAATGCCGCTCAAAATTAAGCAAACCGTACACGGAAAACCGAGTCGGACAGGCGTTGTAGCCGAAAACCTTGCCATCAAGGTTTGCCGACAGAACTTTCGACGGTTCGCGGTTCGCGCTTATACCCCCTATTACGCTGGTTTCGGTATAAATGCCATACACCATCCGGCAGGCACAATTGAGCCAGCTACGACTGTGCAGCAGTGTGGCGCAATAAAATGCGTGCATATGGAACATTGATCCTTACCCTTGGGATGTGGCTGATACTGCAACGTAGCCTTCGGTGTCATTCCAGGACATTTCTCTGCCGCGTGGGCTGCGCCAATAGGATTCACACCTGTAATGGATCCTGCCGCCACAATGCTGGCCGTAATCGCAATACCCTTCAACAGATCACGCCGACGCATACCTTCAGGCTTCAATTTATTGCTTCCATTCTGTTCGTCACTCATGGGGTTACTCCTTCATCATCAGATGACCGGGATTCAGGGTGTATTCTCGCAGCTTGCGAATGTCCAGGATCGCCCTTTCTGCATTGGGTAGCCTCATGTCAAGGGCAAGTCTTCGATTGCAAATGCATATCAGACAGGATCATAGTATATTTCCTGCAGATGGACCATACCTATGCCAGCCAGCCCCGTCGCTCCTCAGTGTCACGTTGCTGCGTGAGGAGCCGGTAGTTTCGCCCTACGTCCGAAGGTTGACTTCCGGGTTAGCTCGCGTCGACTGTGAAGTTCTGGAGCACCAGGCGGCGTGATGTGGGCGCTGCGGATGGTCGGTGATGCAGCGTTAGCGGGCGTCCAGAAATTGGTGGTCAGTACGCAGCGTGCTTGGGTGACGCTTACTAGCAGCCGGACTTTCACGGGTCAGTCTATTGATGTATAACTATTTATAATTCAATATGATGAGTGAATTATGGCCCACTTTATCGACCCCGACCGCAAGACCAGTTATCTCCTGCCTCCGTCCATGGAGGACTGGTTACCCGAAGGGCATCTTGCCCGCTTTATCGTCGAGGT
>NZ_DAHVHY010000015.1 GCF_027322205.1 Acidithiobacillus sp. | reverse complement strand
CATGCAACAACGGCGTCGGGTTAACACCGGGAATACCGCGCCGATAGCATAATACCTTATCGATGACCGCCCCTCGCTCGCCCAGCGTCTTCTCCAGCAACTCCCGGCCCTGATCACCGGCAAACAGCGCTATACGCTGTCCCTGCACGGCCACCAGCTCCGGACTTTCCAGCAAACCCTCGGAGCTGAACCTCTGGGGGACCAGCTCGACCTGCAGACCAAACTCACGCAGCGCCTTGGCGGTCTCCCGCCCCACCGCCGCAATGCGCGGCCCCGCCGGCCAGGACAGGTTGCGGCTCTGCAAGCGGCTGAGGGCAAAAGCGACGGCGTTGCGGCTGGAAAAAATCACCCAGTCATACGCCACCAGCTGATGCAAAGCGTCATCCAGAGACTGCCAGTTCTCCGGCGCCTCGATCTGTACGGCGGGGAACAAAATGGCGCGCGCGCCTTGCGCCTGCAACAGGGTCAGCATCTCGCCCGCCTGCGCGCGCGGCCGGGTGACCACGATGCCTTTGCCTTGCAGTGCGGTGCTGTTCATGTGTTTCTGACATCCTCGATTATCTGTGCCGCCCCTTGCGCGACCAGCGCCGCAGCGACGGTCATGCCGAGGGCAACGGGGTCGCTGCCCCGCGCCTCGGCATGCAGTACCCGGCGGCCGTCCGGGGTGGCGACCAGCCCGCGCAGGAGCATTTGCGGCCCCTGCCATTGGGCCAGCGCCGCCACCGGCAGCCGACAGTCCCCGCCCAGCACCCGATTCATGCTGCGCTCAGCCAGCACGCAGTTGTGGGTATCGGCATCGGCCAGGGGGGCCAGCAGTTCCTGGGTCCGCCGGTCGTCGCTGCGCGCCTCAATGCCTATGGCCCCTTGCCCCACTGCCGGCAGAGAGCAGTCCATATCCAGCAAGTGGGTAATACGACCCGATAAACCCAGGCGTTTAAGGCCCGCGGCGGCAAGGATGATCGCCTCATAATGCCCCTCATCCAGCTTGCGCAGGCGCGTAGCGACATTGCCGCGCAAGTCATCGACCCGCAGATGGGGGTAGCGTTCCAGTAATTGCGCCCGCCGCCGCAGGCTGGAACTGCCCACCCGCGCGCCTTCCGGCAGGGCATCGGGGTGCAGAAAGGCATTGCTGACGAAGGCATCCCGGACGTCTTCCCGGGCCATGATGGCGACCATCTCCAGACCATCGGGCTGTTGTGCGGGCACATCCTTCATGGAGTGCACGGCAATATCCACCCGCTGCTGCTGCAGGGCATCCTCGATTTCCTTGACGAAGAGGCCCTTGCCGCCCAGCGCATGCAGGGGCGCATCCAGAAGAATGTCGCCGCTGGTGGTCATGGTGATGATCTCGACCGTCATTCCCGGATGATGCCGCAACAGGGCGGCGCGGACATGCTCCGCCTGCCAGACGGCCAGTGGGCTGGCGCGGGTACCAATGCGAAGGTGGTGCGGCATATCTGGTCGGCGGCTCTAATGATGATCGGGAGAAGAATAGGCCATTCACCTTAACAGCGCGGTTTTTTCTGTCAAGGGCGATTCGGCAAAACGCCTCGCGAAATGGGGGTCACCACCACCCTCTCGCGCAGCGCCTGCGCCATCTTGGGACCAACGACCGCCGCCAGGGAGGCCGGGCCGGGAAAGGGGCCGTGCGCCTCCCGGAAAGCGACTATCGCGGCGGCGCGTTTTTCGCCAATGCCGTGCAGACAGCGCAACTGGGCCACATCGGCGTGGTTGATGTCGACGGGAGCCGGACAATCTTTAGCGGCGGCCAGCGTCCCACCGCCCGCGCATATCATGCACAAGGCCGATAAAGGTAGCCACAAGCCCCTCCAGGACGTTTTTAACAGACGCAAGGGATACCCTTTCTGTGAATGCGGGTTACCCTTTACCCCCGCAACGCCGCGCGTATCTTATCCCCCATCGCCGCCAACGCCTCCGCCGGTGTATCTTTGGCATTGGCAAAATTCAGGTCGGGGATGGCATTCATGGGAATCAGGTGCACATGGGCATGCGGTACTTCCAGCCCCGCCACCATGACCCCGACCCGCTTGCAGCCGGTGACCCGCTCCAGCGCGGGCACGACACGTCTGGCAAAGGGCAGCAACCCGGCCAGGGTCTCGTCATCCAGCGTGAAAATATAATCATGCTCGATCTTGGGAATGACCAGGGTGTGCCCCGGCCGCACCGGGCGAATATCGAGAAAAGCCAGATAACGATCATCTTCCAGCACTTTCTGCGCCGGAATTTCGCCGTTGATGATGCGGGTGAACAGGGTGCTCATGCGTCCTCCTTCAGCGTGGCTAAAACGGCTTCCGCGGCATCCAGGGTGGCGGCGATCTCGGCGTCACCGTGGGCCGCCGAGAGGAAACCCGCCTCATAGGCACTGGGGGCGAGATACACCCCGCGCGCCAACAGGCCATGGAAAAAGCGCGCGTAGCGTTTACTGTCGGCGGCCATGACCGCATCAAAATCACGCACCGGCTGTTCCGCAAAGAACCAGCCGAACATGGCGGGTACTTGATTGATCTGCATAGGAATACCAGCGGCCTTGGCACGTTCCGCCAGGCCCTTGCAGAGCATGGCCGTCTGTGCCGCCAGGCGCGCATGGAAACCCGGCACCGTCAGCAACCGCAAGGTCGTCAGGCCAGCGGCCATGGCCACCGGATTACCGGACAGCGTCCCCGCCTGATACACCGGCCCGGTGGGTGCCAGATACTCCATCATTTCCCGCGAGCCACCGACGGCACCCACCGGCAGACCACCGCCGATGATCTTGCCCAGCGTGGTCAGATCGGGCCGCACCCCGTAGAGCGCCTGCGCGCCGCCCACCGCCACCCGGAATCCGGTCATCACTTCGTCAAAAATCAACACGCACTCATGTTGATCACACACGGCACGCAAGCCTTCCAGAAAGCCCGGCTCCGGCGGCACACAACCCATGTTGCCGGCAATCGGTTCGACGATAATGGTCGCGACATCAAAACCGAACTGCGCCATCATTTCTTCCACCGCGGAGAGGTCGTTATACGGCAGCACCAGGGTATCCTGACTCACCTCGCGCGGAATCCCCGCGCTCGAGGGCTGGCCCAGGGTCAGCGCCCCCGAACCAGCCTTTACCAGCAGGCTGTCGCTGTGGCCGTGATAATTGCCCTCAAACTTGATGATCTTATCGCGCCCGGTGTAACCACGCGCCAGGCGAATGGCGGTCATCACCGCCTCGGTGCCACTGGAAGTCATGCGCACCGACTCGATGCCCGGCACCAGAGAGCAAACCAGCTCCGCCATTTCCACCTCGATGGCGGTAGGCGCACCAAAGCCAAGACCCTTGTTCACCTGCGCATGCACCGCTGCCAGCACTTCCGGGTGGCCGTGACCATGAATCATCGGCCCCCAGGAACCCACATAATCGATATAGCGCTTGCCTTCCACATCCCAGAAGAAGGGTCCTTCGGCATGGTCGATGAAAATCGGGTCACCGCCCACGCCGTGAAAAGCCCGGACCGGCGAGTTAACCCCGCCCGGAATGCATTGTTGCGCCGCACTGAACAGGGCGTGTGAAGTCTGCGTCATCGTCACTCCTTACGGTTACTGAACAGGGCGGTAAAGCGTCGGGCCGCCCCTTCCACATCGTCTGCGGCAAAAACGCCGGAAATCACCGCCAGGGCATCCGCACCCGCCGCGATCAATGCACCCCCATTGGCCTCCGTGATGCCACCGATGGCCACAATCGGCAGATCAATAACCGCACGCGCCGCCGTCAGGAGATCCACACTGACCACCGGTGCCTGCGGTTTGCTGGGAGAGGCGAAAAAGGACCCGAAGGCCACATAATCCGCCCCCAGCGCCGCCGCCTCCTGCGCCTGCCGCACCGATCCATAACAGGAAACCCCGATGAGTATGGCGCGCCCCAACTGCCCACGCAACGCTGCCAGGGGCACATCCTCCGCTCCCACATGGAGGGCGGGTGC
Organism: Acidithiobacillus sp.; assembly: GCF_027322205.1. Taxonomy (GTDB): domain Bacteria; phylum Pseudomonadota; class Gammaproteobacteria; order Acidithiobacillales; family Acidithiobacillaceae; genus Acidithiobacillus. The sequence continues at coordinate 32,575 of NZ_DAHVHY010000015.1, read as the reverse complement.
CCCGATGGCCTGCGCCAGCAGGGGATCATCATTGACGACGAAAAGGGCGTTGTACTGCGCGCAAAGCTCCCGCAAAGCCCCTGCCTGCCGCCGCCGTCGCGGTGCCTCGGCCACAACATCGCCCTTGTCCCGATATTGCAGAATACGCGCCCCCCCGCGCAGCGCCGCCTCGGCCCGCGCCAGAAAAACGGGCTCCGGCATCAGGCGCGCTTCGGTGATGACATACAGCCCGGAAATAAGGGGGCTCTGCCCGACCATCCTATCCCTCCCGATGCCCACGCGCCCCAAAGCATCGATCCGGAAAATACTGTCCTTTCCCCGGCGAGTAAGCATGCGCCAGGCAAGCATGGGTGAAATCCAGGGCCCGCGCCACGGCCTCTTCCATGGCTAAACCACGCGCCAGACCCGCCGCCAGCGCCGAGGCCAAGGTACATCCCGAGCCGTGGTAGCGGTGGGGCAGCCGGGACTGCCGGAAGGTCCGCTGCAAGGTCTCACCGTGAAACAGCATATTCTCCAGCTCCGGCCCCTCGCCGTGCCCCCCGCTGATCAGTACCCACTCCGCCCCATGGTGATTGAGCCAGGCACCCGCCGCAGGCAAATCGTCAGCGCCAGACAAGGCCAGTGCTTCCGGCCCGTTGGGCGTCATCACCGTGACTTGCGACAGCAAGTCCGCGACCAAGGCCTCGCGTAACCCCGTCTCGGCCAAGGCCGTGCCACCTCCAGCTACCAGTATCGGATCAAGCACCACGGGAATCTGCGGATAATCTGCCAGCAGTGCGCTCACCGCGGCCACCATGGCCGCGCTTCCCAGCATCCCGATCTTGATGACCCGTATGGACATATCTTCCAGCACGGCACGGGCCTGCGCTACGGTATGCTCCGGATTCACCGGCGTATAGGCACGTACATTCACCGAATCCTGAACGGTCAGCGCCGTCACCGCCGTGCAGCCATGCACGCCCAGGCTGGCCAGGGTCAGCAGGTCGGCCTGCACGCCCGCACCCGCACTGGGATCAGAGCCCGCAATGCTGAGGACGACGGGCGGCGGCCCCACCACTTCCGGGTGACAAAATCCTTTCCGGAGTGAATCATAGCTTATTGCTTCCTTGGGCATTGATGCGGCTATAATCCGTTAGCAATAGCGCTGCACAAACGGTAGTAAAACATAACCACTGAGGGCCTCCTATGCGGTAAATTATTGGGACAACCACAACCTAATAGCACCACCATCCTGAATACCAGGGACCATCATGATAGTCACGCTGCCGCCAACACCCAAATAAGATCCTATTTATTATTTATAAAGAAACATTTTTCCGATGATACCCTTCCCGTTGAGTTCATGAAGAATGGCAAAAAGTATATGTCCACCAAGATACACCCATGCAGTATAAGATATTACCCTATGGACCACAGCAAACTCGGTATATAGCACAAAATCGTTTGAGTGCAGGCCAAGTATCGAGTTCCCACGAGGTAAAACCAAAAGCAATAGTATTCCGGTTAACGCCATCAACGTAAACGATGTTATTCCGATTCCATGCCAAAACCCTGACAGCCCAACCGTGTTGCCGCCCTCAGGGAGGATGCGTTTCCCCAAGTTTTTTATATCTCTAACAACCTGTTGCATACCCGCGCGATTCCATGGGAATAAAACAGAGAACTGAGACACAGTATATATCCATAGCCATTCGACCAAAATAACAATCGTTGACGCGATACCAACGTATTCGTGCGCATATAGATATAATTTCGTGCGCGGGTCATGAACAAGCAACCCAATAACCATCTGAATAGTCAATACGATAGCCATAACCGTATGTATCGTCTTAGTCGTATTATCAAATTCGGTTACGCAACCTTTGGTTGTGATACCGACATCGCTATTGGACATTCTGACCACCTCTCTATTGATTGGCGACGATCGCAACATCGCGGGCTGATACTCGACTTTTGGTATGTACATATGGCCATATAATGCGTTTTGGTTTTGTCGTGGCTACCTACCAATGGATTTGTTAATTGCTTCCATTGCAGCCAACGGGTTTTTTATATACTGCACCATAACCCCTACATCATCACCTACAATGATTACGGAGCCATATTTAAATTTCGCGCCAATCCACGTTTGTTTAATCTTTACATCTCGAATAGCTGTCGCCGGTATGGAAATATTTAGGCGTCGCGCCATACCATATTTTATCACTAGGGTACCATTATCAACAAGACAACTGGTGGTTAACATTAATGTCGCAATATTTGCTGCGTCAACCAATGATAAGACAATTATTACCGCCCCAATCATTACAACAAAGCCACTGCCAAAAACCACAAATGGAATGCTGATAAAGAATATTAGCAGTGAACCGAAAAAAGCGGATGGCGCCACGCTAACCTCGTCCAATGCCACGGCTGAAGTGTATTTTAAGTCATTCTGCTGCCCAGACATACATTATCCCCTCAACCAGTCTCATAGTTTTTACAGTAAAACAGAAGCAGCCCAAGCAATCCCATTTATTCACGATACAGTCACACAACCTACTGAAAATACCTGGCCTGACGCCCAACCTATCCATCATCGCGCTGCTGCGAGAGAGCCTGAACTATAAACAGGCAACACTTTATCGACGTTCTATACAGCCTTGGGCATCATCCAGCTTGCTGATCAGGACCCAGTATGCTGCATGTCCCACCTGTACCTTTGCCAACGGACCGCGAAGGTTTACTACCATACCACAAGGTGTTTGGCTTCCCAGTTGTATGGCGCCTGATTTGCCAAGCATGCTCGTGGTCGTTGCTGACAGATGCACACGCTGCGGTTCATGCGCAATTTTCACAGGAGTCGGTCGAGAAGAAGGGGTTATTTTACCCATCTCGGCACTATTCGCCAAACCGCTGTACGCAAGTGGCTGCATGTTCTGCGTACTGGCGGTAGAACAGCCGACCAGAACCAAGGGCATGATAGACGATAGCAGCAAGGGAAAGCTAATATTCTTTTTATTCATCAAAGCATGCGGGATGTCCCAGCTTGTGGCTGGGATGGGATAGCATAGCAGTCCATAGACCGCCCCATTCCCGCCTCTCCTTTTTGGTGCGATGCTATCTTAGTGTGGAGTAATCACGCGCTACACGCAGCGGATCTCTAAACATCCTCAACATCTCAGCGCCCGAGGTGCCAGGTCACGGCGCGCCATGGGTAATTATAACTTGCCATACGAATGAAGCCCCGATAAAAATAAATTAACGCCCAGAAAACAGAATGACACAACCCACAAACTAAGAAACGACCACCACGCCATATTCGTGCCTCGCCATCCCTTAACTGTGCGGGCATGCAGATACCCTGCATAATTTAGCCACACAATAAGTGACCATGTCTCTTTGGGATCCCATGACCAGAACCCACCCCAAGCCTGGGCGGCCCATGCCGCTCCAAGAATAGTGGAAATAGTAAACAACAGGAACCCAAATGTAATGGCTGAGTACATGATGTCGTCCATGACCTGTTTGCCAGGAAGAATCAAGGCTAGCCCCCCACCCCGCTTCTGGGAGACGCCATCCAGGATATATGCGAAACCGACGAGCGACGCGATGGTGAAATTCGCATAAGCGATAAACATCATGGGGACATGGAGCTTCATCCAGAAACTTTGCAGCGCAGGAATCAGTGGCTCTATTTTATCCATGTGCTGAGCAAAGGTTATCCACAAGAAAAATAGCGCTGCAACTCCGACGAGAGGCATTACAAACGCGCCCAAGGCTTTCGCCTTATAACGCGATTCGTAGAACAGGTAGAATAGTGATGTTGAAGCGCAGAATAACAACATCACTTCCCATAAGTTGCCAACCGGGATATGTCCCCATGACGGATGGCCAATATAGGTTTCTCTCCATCGCACCCCTAAGGCAGTAAATCCCATTACAACGCCGAGCCATGTCAGGGCCGTACTCGCAGCAGCTACAGAGGATTTGCAGGTGAATAAATATATTTCGTACCCGATAGTGGCAAGCAGCAGGAAGCCGCTCATCCACATCGCCGCGGCATCACCTTGGAGAACATATCTCATCAGCCAATTGTTGTCCGGGGTCTGCCCAATACTGTATAACCACACGGCAACCATGGAGAACGCCAGCACAACATAGGTCATGATTTGAAGTGGGCGCCAATAGAGGCCTGAGATTAAAAGCGCTACATACCAACATCCCAGTATCAAGTACTGCCAATACCCAAATGACTTGGAAAACAGCAGCAGTAAAACTGCAGCACCACCGGTCAGTAACAGCGCCCACAGACCATCCATAGGTTTAGGATGCCAACTGGAACGCAACCCAGCGTCGTTGTTTAATTCGTCGAAACGAACATGCAAGCTATTCATTATGTTCTCCTTCGCTTTCAGTTTTTATACGCTCGTAAAGAGCATCTATTACCTCAGGTACATTACTTCCACCACGGCTGCTATGACCGGTAATTGCCACATCAGTACCCTCACCCGCGGCGGACAGTTTCACCATAATCCGTCGTTGCGGCATATAAAATGATATCATTATTCCTAACACCAGCAGAACACTTCCGATATATAAAAAAATTGTACCCGGCCATTTTGTAACCTCAATTCCAGCAGCCCATTTATGTTTATATCCATCAACCGTCATAACGAAAGGAACGGGATATGCCTGCAACTGGGTCATTGCATTCATAACAGACTGAAATAATTTTGCCTGCTGCCGGTAGTCAGACATGATAGATGGGTAGCTGGTGCTTATTTGTTTTTTGAAAATCGTTGTCGCAACCTGCATAGTAAGCTTGGTCCCATTAGCGGTAACATTTCTTAACTGCGTCAAATAAGCCATGAAGAAATTTATTCCGCCATCAGGCCCGACGGGTATTAACAGGTATTGATAGGACGGCGACCCTTTTGTTCGCACACCCTGCAAAAAATAGTTCTGCCCGGAACGGGCAATTGGAGATACAAACGTCTTAAATTCTGCCTCCTGTCCGGATGGGGAGGACACGACATAAGTCATGCTGGGACCGAGATCCACATATGGACTCGAGTGGCTTGCGGTTACGCCCGCGGCCTTTGCCGGTATAACATTCCGGAGCGAAAAAGACTTTATTTTAACTTGGTATTTGTCATGCACAGTTAAAGTATCACCTATCTGCGCTTCGACATGCTTCGGCGTGGCTCCTGGGTTCGAAAACGAATGGCTGTCTAGGTGTAGCAACGTCCCGCCGTTACTAAAGCTCGCCTGAAATATGTCTACCCCGCGATATAAAAGTGGATGATTAACCCTAACAAAAGCACGTTTTAGTACTTCCCCGTGGTGATTCTCAATGTATATATCTGAAACAAAATCCTTTGGCATGCCATTCGAATAATAACTTATTCTAAACTTATGCAAATGTATCACAAACGGCAGTGGCTGCACTAAATAACCATTACCGGATGGAACAAACGCATTAGCCGTGGAATCCCCAGCAGGGAGGGTGACATTACCTCGGTACGCGGCATTGTTCAGTGGCAACCTGGACACTTGTGGTACATCAGATATCGGCTCAGAAAAATTAGTCTCGGGAACTATCGATCCGTTCCATAACTGCCACTTCTGTGGCAGATTGGCATTATACATTGCACCCAGGCAGAATATCACAATTGCCGCATGTGTCAGTATGTAGCCTGCGCCATAAAAACGCCCACGAACCGATACCAGCGAAGCCGATGTATTTGTAGTTCTAACACGCGGCGCATATCCCGCCGCAGTCATCCATGAAGCAAGGACCGCTGTCGCGGATCCTAGACTTAGTGAAGTGCGATACCCATTATGTTTGCCGCCATCACTTACATAGTCTCTCCAGATGTTTATCATACCCATTATTTTTGTCGGAATATTTCTTATCAGACAGAAGGCTGTAGAAAGTACCAGGATTCCCAAGATAGTCAAAAACCACGGGGCTCCGTAAACATCGTAAATCCCAAGAGAATTAAAAGTGGCAAACCAGAATGGGCCGAACTGATGTGCATAGTCAGTGTAAGGCTGTGCCTGTGGCAATACGGTACCAATGACAGAGGCTATTGCCAATAAAACGAGCAAGGACACCGCAAAGCGCATTGAGGTAAGAATAACAATGAATTCCGCCATTTTCTTCTGCATATATTACTCTCTATTGCCACTTAGGCTGATAGTTTTCAGAAATACTTAGAATCCCTAAATACTGATTCATAACAAAATTAGGCATTCTAAGTGGCGATAACTTATTCTGGCCCCAGACACTGAATGGTCCGACTCTCATAACTCAGCACCCTTGCGCCACTTATATTCCACAGCGGGTTTAATCCAGCTATATTTATTCGTCATTCTCACCCATCAATACCGGCGCTACCCTATTATGGGCATTCTTCATATAAGCGTCAGGCGCTCGCGCTATCTTCGACAGCATCGCGGTAAGCCTCCCCGCACTGATCAAGCCACTGACCAATCCGAGATGACCACCTCGCTGCTGGTAAATGATGTCCGGGAGTTGATCAACGTTTATCTCACGTAAAAATCCGTTATTTAGTTCTATCTCTCTAATTGTTGCCATATCTCTCGTAGATGGCTTATCAAAAACATGAGTAGCATGTGGAAGCATTGCGTGGTTTTTATTATCCATATTATCACCAATAATGCGCTCTATATGCGATAATTCCATGGCTGGTGATTTGGCCTGTAGTAGATAAACAGCCTCTGACATGCTACTAGGCTCTATCATAGCGACGGGGACATAGCGAACTGTTAGCCGACCCTCATTGATGAGGCGCTTTTCAGAGCTATACATGACGTGGCAGTATGGACAATTGGTGTCGGTGAAGTCATATATTAGGGGACCGCCATGGCCTTGTTGGATGTATGTCAGATGGCTGCCCATCATACTCCAGAAGTGGGCCGCAGAGACTTCGGGTAGCCTGAGTATACCGGGTTTGGCTACTCCTGCAAGGACACCCGCCTTATTGGAATTAGCGGATGTCGTTGTCTTCTTTGTACACGCCGCGAGCAGGACCACCGCCAGTACCATGAGCAACATTCGTATAACAAACGATGGCATAGCTCGGGCGTTCTGTGTCAATCAACCTCCCTTGATTCCATCGCCCCAGAAGGGAGCATACCTTTGATCACCGCTTCACGCCTTGGAGATCAATGGGTTTGCCCTGCGACAGGTCGGTCAGGTAACTAATAAGCGCCACCATCTTTGGGCCATCGTAGGATAGCGGCATCCCGTGCAGGCCATTCGTTATGCAGGAGTTGATTTGCATCCCCAGTGTTATCACCCTCCCAGCGCGCTCATTATAGCGGGGAAAGCTGGCCGCAGCCCCGATAAGACTTGGAATCTTTTTGCCTGTTGGTAACATGCCTTCCACGCGTCCGCCACCGCGGTGGCACGTCATACAGCTCTCACCGTTAACCCCCAAGGAGGCTGCGGCGAATAACTGGCCCCCCTCATGAATAGCCGCTTGCATGGGCTTCTCAGCCGCCAAAGCCGGGGCTGTAAAAGTCAATGCGCACACAGCCATCGCTACCACAGTACATGATATTTTTCGCAACGACATGATATTACGCGGAGTCCCTGGCGTCTGCGCCAAGGCTGGGTAGCCCGCAGGCATTGCAAAATACCTGCCCTCCCCCGCACCTCCTTATTTTGTAGAGCTACCTTTCGGTCATACCTCTAAATCTCACAGGCATAAGTCTAGTCCTGTGCTTCACTAACATCCACTCCGCATGGTTGTTCATAACTCATCGCCTATTTGGCCAGTGCGGGTGAAATATCCCCTCTCCACCGAGAGGGGAAAGGGGAGAAGCCACAAATAAGTTTTTATGCCGGTTTAGGTATAAATGCCAAGCAGTACCCATCAGGCACCACGGATCCAGCCACGACTTTGCAGCAGTGCGGTGCGATAAAATTTGCACAAACCGCACAATGGTCTTTACCGTTGGGATGTGGCCGATATTGCAGGGCAGCCTTCGGTGTGGTTCCTGGACACTTTCCAGCCGCATGGGCCGCGCCGATCGGATTTACTCCGGTCACGGCCCCAACCGCCACCACACCAGCCGTTATCGCAAGACCTTTCAAGACATCCCGGCGGCTCAGGCTCTCCGGCGTGGTCTTCTCAATTTCGTTCTCTTCCTTACTCATGATATTACTCCTTTAGATTGACGGTTTAACACTCTTGTTTCCTATAATCCGCAGATTTACACCGCGTCATAGACCTGAATGATGGCAACTTATTTCACGTCTTTCCAGTACTCCTTTTTGAGGAAATAAGCAAATATAGTAAACAGCACCAGCAAGCCGAGTACCCAAGGCCCATCGTCCTCTCGTTGCACGACGGACGGATCGGACACAAACCTTAAAAAAGCGACAATATCCGTCACTTGCTCCTTGAACTTTTGAGGAGACTCGTCACCCGCACGGAGCACCTTCCCATGCTCATTCACAATCCCACCGTACGGCGCCAGCACATCGGGCATCGCCACGTTAGGAAATACATGGTTATTCCAACCGGATGGACGCTTGGGATCCTGATAAAATGACAGCAAGTAGGTATATACCCAATCCTGACTCTTATACCGAACCATTTGGCTCAAATCCGGCGGGGGAAGGCCAAACCATTTGTGCGCCATATTGATTGGCATCGCCGATACCATCGTTCCCTTAAATTCGGAACCAGTCGGCAACATGATATATTTATGCACATCGGCCTTAGACATGCCCAGATCTTGCGTCAGAAACTCGTAACGCATGAATTTGATGGAATGACAAGCCATACAATCGGTTGCGAACAGCTTTGCACCCGCAATAATGGTCTTTGCATTATAGGTGTAATGCGGCGTCAACATCTTGGGTCCGTTATCTGCAGCAAAGGCCCCTGATGCATTAGCAAGCAGCCCCAGGGTCATGCCCGCCCATACAACATACTTTTTCATAACTCCTCCTCTCTGCCCAATATCAGTGGGCACGGAAACGGACTCGCGCCGGTGGCGTACGGGTCGGCTCAAACTTGCTCACCAGTGGCAATAAAACGAAAAATGCCACATAAATCGCCGCCCCCAACCGCTCCGGGAAAAAATATTTAGGCAGCGGAGGCTGCTCTCCAAGATAGGCAAGCACGAAGAAGTTGATAAAAAAGATAATGAGCATAATACGGGTAATCGGGCGGTAACGTGTCGATTTCACCGGATTTTTATCAAGCCATGGAAGCACGAATGGGAACAATACCGCCACCACCATCAATATGATGCCACCATTTTTATTCGGTATCGCCCGTAACATGGCGTAAAATGGCGATAAATACCATGGCGGGGTAACATCCGGCAGACTTTTCAACGGGTTCGCTGGCGTGGACATAGTCCGCTCCAGGAAAATATGATGAAATGTCGGGGCATAGAAAATAATTGCGGCGAAGATAGTCAGCCATACCCCGAATCCGAACAGATCCTTCACGGAATAGTAGGGATGAAAGGGAATACCATCCACCGGATGTCCGTCGGGTCCTTTGTTGGCCTTGATTTCAATGCCGTCGGGATTGTTGGAACCGACCTTGTGCAGATAAAGGATGTGAAATACGATCAGTCCGACAATGACCAGAAACACCACGGTCACATGCAATGCCGTGAATCGGCCCAACGTATCACCACTCATTCCCGCGCCACCACGTACCAGGGTGGTTACCCAATGCCCGATGAATGGAATGGACTTGAATAATGAGGTGATCACCGTCCCAGCCCAATAGGACAGGTTTGAATAAGGCAGTATATATCCGAAAAATGCCTCCGCCATAAAAGCCAGATAGGTCGTATAGCCAATGATCCAGACGATCTCTCGCGGTGATCGGTAGGAGCCGTAAAGCATGCCCCGCGCCATATGTATGTACAGCAGTATGAATATCAGGGATACGCCGTCGACATGCATATACTGCATAAGCCAACCATAATGCACGTCATACATGATTCCATATACGGAGTCGTATGCATCCCTGGCGGTTGGTATGTAGTGTGCCATAACCAAAAATCCTGACAGGAACTGCAGCACTACCATCAGTAACAGCAGGGACCCTGCGTAATAAAAGATGTTGAAATTTTTGGGCGCGTAGTATTCAGCCATGTGCTCCCGCCACATCTCCGGCAATGGCGAACGTTTGACAAACCACTCTTTGAAACTCATATCAGCCTCCTTTCTCGGCTACCACACTCAGCACAAATGCGCGAGCGGATACATTTTGGTTACCACGACGCTTTTCTTTTCCATGTCGATGTCATATTCCGGAACCGCCATATTGTGAGGGGCGGGTGACCCTTTGATTACGCGTGCAGAAAGATCGTACATCGATCCATGGCAAGGGCAATGGAATCCGCCGAGCCACCACGGAGCGACGCTGGCTTTTTTGGGCCGGTAGTGCGGGATGCAACACAGGTGGTTGCATATTTTGATGCCGACATACCATTCCGGCACCCGTGACCTATACTTGTTTTTGCAATAGGGCGGCTGCTGCGGCACATTGCAGTTGGGATCCTTCAGTAGGCCCTTCTGCGCGGTCTCATCCAGTGTGGCCAGCATTTCTGGGGTTCTGTTTACCACAATAACGGGCTTCTCCTGCCACAGCGCCACCATTTGCATCCCTGGTTCGATGGGATTCAGATCAATGGTCGTGGTGGCTAAGGCAGCGGCGGCGGCTGTTGGATCCAGCGACTTGACCATTGGTACTACGATAGTGCCCGCCACCGCTGCACCAGATACCGTCACCAGCGCCGTGAGGAAGCGGCGACGCGTTACATTCGGAGCATGCTTGTTGTCTTGCGTTTCGTCTGACATGATATTGATTCCTATGTGCTATTTGATGGATTACATGGTAGAAGTTGCCAGATCCCTTTCAGTTCTGTCATCCAAATCGGGATTGATAAAATCTTGGGCATAAAACAACTCGCCGTTATGACCCAACACATCACAATCCATTAATCTCATATAGATACTGGTAATTGCTTCAGGAGGCGTATATCGCTTCATCGGCATGCCGGGATGCGTCAGCAGGCGAAGCCCTGTTCTACAAGGCCCAGGATCTACGATATTCACCCGAATATTCGTGTTGGCATACTCTATCGCCCACATGCGCGCCATATGCAAAATAGCGGCCTTGCTCACCCCGTAGGCACCCCAATAGCCTTTGGGCTTTACGCCAGATTCATCCGTTGTGAAAATGATAGAGGCGTACGTAGCCTCTTTTAATAACGGAAGGCACTGTTGCGTTATGAGCAGTGGAGACTTTACGTTGACCTGAAATACATGATCCCACAGAACATCTTCATAGATTTCCAGCGGCGTCAACATCCCGAGTTCCGCCGCATTGTGCACTATGCCATGCAGCTGTTTAAATTCGCTGGAAATGGCCGCACCTATGGTTTTAAATGCATCGGCTGCCGGTTCGGCGAGATCCACCACAAGAATGGCTGGCTCCACGTACCCATAGTCGGTGATTTCATCGTAAACCCCCTCCAGATTACGCTTCGTCTTTCCCAACAAAATGACCGTAGCGCCCTGTCGGGCATATTCAATGGATACCGCCTTACCAATGCCGTCTCCCGCACCGGTGACAAGTATCGTTTTCCCTTCCAGAGCACCGTCACCTTTCGGTTTGGTATAATCATTTTCAGTCATGAGGCTCACCGTGACCTTATATAGGCGGCCAGCGCGGTGATTTGCTTTTGATTCAGCCTGGAAGCCACGTATTGCATAATGCCCTTATGGGTGGCAACCCGCTGTCCTGACTTGAAATAGGTCAGTTGGTTAATCACATAAGTGCGCTTTTGCCCCGCCAACATCGGGAAAAACGGGGGCAGACCGGCCAGCGTTGCGCCATGGCAGGCCATGCACGCTGGCATGTGTGCCTTGGGCAACCCTCCGAAGTACAGTTTTTTGCCTTCGGCGACGAGTTTGGGATCATAAACATGTCCCGATGCGGGCTTCTGAGAAGAAAAGTATGCGGCGACCTGCTGTATCTGCGCGGACGTCAACGGGGCCACCATGCCCCACATAATGGATGATTGCGGATCCGCGCGGGTGTGCGTTTTGTAATGGTCGAGTTGCCGCAGGATGTAGGGCTTCCATTGTCCTGCCAAATTGGGGAACATACCTCCATCTGCCGCCACACCCTGCAGGCCATGGCAAGCCATGCAGGAGTTCTGCACCACCGTGGGAATACCGCTTGAAGTAACAGACGGGGTGGCAGCCGCCACGCTCATCACACTGGCGGTGGCCGCCGCAGGAGGAGCCGCCGAGGCCGTTTTAGCGATAGTGGATCCATAGGCTACTGACGTCATGGCCATTGCTATCGTTAGCGCGGGAATAGCTGATAAAAACTGGTTTTTTTGTAGCATATGTGGCACCTTGGTTGATAAGGCTAGCAACCACCAAGTTCCTGTTGCAGACTCTCGATAGTTATAGGCCGGTTATAAACAAAACCCCATGTTGAATATACGCCAGTGTGACTACGTTATATAGACACTACCTGCCGACGCACCATTCAGACTTCTAGCGAATCCATACATCCGCTTTATCGATTGCAAGGAATTAATGCCATAATTCCCCTTAAGACCATGATTGCGAGCCCTATTCACTAAAAGCGACAGCGTCGCAACCACCATTAAATCCCACCACATCTCAATGCAGACCGGACAGATAAGCCGCCACATCCCGCATTTGCCGGATCGTTAGCTTCTCTGCTATAGGCTGCATAATGGGATTCGCCCTGCTTCCAGCATGCATATATTCCAATTGCTGAACCAGATATTCATATCGCTGCCCCGCCAATCGTGGGAATGTCCCCATACCGGTCGCGTTTACGGTATGGCATGCCATACATGCTGGAATGCCCTTTGCAGCGATGCCTTGCAGAAATATTTGTTTGCCGGCAGACACTCCTGGACGCGGCGAGGACGCACTGTGCATAGGCGACTGCGCCGCATAATACTTCGCAAGCGACTGTATTTCCTGCTGATCCAAGGCTTGAGCAACTGGCCACATATAAATCTGCGCATTTTGATCCGCACGCGTGTGCTTCTTGAACTGCTTAAGTTGCCATGCGAGATATTGCACCAACTGACCGTTAAGCCGAGGGACAATTGGATAGATGGTGTTCTCTCCGGTCTGCCCGTGGCAGACCATGCATGACTGTTGGACCGACTGGGGGACGCTCGCCAGCGTTGGACACGATGCGAGTAACGCAATGGCCACCACAGCACCACCAACAACAACGGTCTTGTTTTGTGCAGGAGATGCCCACTTTTTCAGACTCATTATTGGTTTCATTGTGTACACCCTCCTAGTAAGAAATCCAGGCCAGTAGCTCTAGAGTATTATATGCGGAGGCACCATAATTGAGATTATTTGATGCTGCAGAAGCTACTCCGTTGAACTTATTATAAATATTGTACCGCAGTGAAAAACGCGTGTTCCACCAAGGGAGATAGGAAAGTTCTACCCATTCATTGCTTGTATCAGGCGATCCATTATTCGTGTATGTGGTGCCGTAGAGACCGGGGTTGTTTGATCCCCACACATCCCGGTATCCACCTTGGATGCCGTACCGATCATGATACCAGTAGGTTGCATTTAGGTTGAAAAAATTCAAGCTGCCGGCCTGAGATGTCGAGTTTGCGGATTGGGCGCCTGCTGGAAGAGTTCCACCTACTCCCCCAAACCGCTGCTGCTCGTGTACCCATGCAGCACGGACCGTGACGTTATTGTTGTCGTTGATGTCAAGCCATTGAAGCTGTGTATCTAGGTCATAATCATCGAACGTATCAATGGGGCCACCGCTATAGTTATAGGCATTTCCGGTTGGTATTGTCTGCGGATTTCCATTCACATCCACGATGGTATATTCAGGCTGTATCGACGCATCATATACGCTGGACCACATACCATAGGCCCCAATCTCCCAATTCCATTTGCCCCAATCATGCTGATAGGCCAGGCGGACGTAAGGCGCAGCCCCGGAAAGCCTACCGGCGGGTCCTGAGTTAAATGCCGCAAAACCACCAACCGGGTTAGTTTGGATTCCTTGACCATTCGTATAGACATCAGCATCCGCGTACAGCCAGTTTGCTTTGTTTGGTCCGAAAATATCCGCCCCATAAACACCAAGACCAGCCAATGGATACCCAGCACCAGCTGAGCCTTCAATGAACGGCAGAGGTACGTGGCCCCAGGACGAATAATCAGAGCTAAAAAATGGCGCCTGCCAGTCTGGAACGGTATTCCACAGGTCCATGGAAGTAGGTGTATTGTTGACGTCTACGCCGGTGACCAGAAGATCATTGGCACCAATCTTCCATGGATGGGCCCACACGATGCTGGAGTCATCGAAACTAAACCCGCCCCCACCGGTGCCACTGCCTCCGCCGGAATACGTGAGATGCAAGAACGAACCAATATGTGGTGTTATTTCACCGGCATAAAATAAGCTAACCTGTTGTGGGAATTGAACGTTGTTATTCGGTGAAGCACCAAGATTCGTACCACCAAAAACTGCCTGTCCTCCCCCTACGTTAGTAGCAGAGGTCTGCAAAAAGATAGAAAACTGTGAAACCCTCGATATGAGCAAACCGACACTTTTCCCGAATTTTGCCTCAACTTTCTGCTGTTGCTGCAGATTTGTCGTTGTAAATCCAAGCAACTTGAACATGCGGCCCATCGGGGTGAGCTGGGGGTAGGAGGTATGACAGGTTGCGCAAGACCATCCGGTCTGCCGAGCGAATGACGGCAAAGCCAGCGCATCGACTGAGAATGCCGTCGCCCCGACCATGAGCGTAGCGCATGTAGCCCAACGGACTTTATTCTTCCACTCCGACTTTATTTTCATGTTAGATCTCCTTTTTTAATATTTCTTCCATTCCTGGCGTGAAAAGCTATTCCCGCCTTTGTTGCCACTTCGTTAAACCATCTCGCCATGACACATGTGTTATTGCGAAACAGTGCAAAACACGAATGCTTTCATCTGCGCACCCCACGCTACCAGGGATCGGACCACTCACACCGAGGTGCAGCAAACTTTATGCCAAACAACCGCATGCGTTAGTGTTCAGTAACATCATGATTAACTGATACATTTTCACAAACAAATGCCGTTGTAGTCATTGGGGGCTGCCGTTTCTGACATGACCGTCAAGTCATACTGCCATCGCTGACATACAATCCTCTGCAGTTGTCCATGTGGCTTCATATAGCAGCGTCGCAATAAGATCGCGAACACTTCTAATTTGTTGGTCGAAGGGTAGCTGTCCGGCGCCTCGAAAAAATAGCCCATGCTGCACATCACCGCGTTGCGCAGCAGCCAACTGGGCCTCAATGCAGAACTGTCCGGAAGACGAATTGCCATCCTTGAACCCGCAATGTAGCAAGCACTCCGTCTGACTTGGGCACAGAGAACGGTCTTGGCTCGCACAAGCACGCAGTTTTTCCTCGCGCCCCAAGTAACGGCGCAACCAAGGGGTAAGCACCGCGCGCGCGGGCAGGCCCGCCGAACTCATAAATGTCACAAGATCTTTAGGCGTCGCATCGGCCAGAACACGCTTAAAATTGATATGCGCATCGCCTTCGGTGGTTACAGCGAACGGGGTACCCAACTGAACCCCGCTCCCGCCGAGGGAAAATATCTCCCGCATTTTCTGAAGAGAAGAGATCCCTCCAGCGGCGACAAGCGGAATCTGATCAGGTTTCAGACCCAATTCTTCAAACAGTTTGCGGATCGCGGGCAGGACATTGGCAAAATCGTACTTGGAATCTGAAACTTCCTCCAGCCTGGTGGCTCCCAAGTGCCCGCCCGCGAATTGGGGATTCTCGATAACAACGGCGTCTGGAAGACGTTTCTGGCGCATCCAACGGCGCAGTACCACCTGAACACCGCGAGTTTCAGAAAGGATCGGGATCAGTGCGACCTTGGGAAACTCCGCCGCCAGCGTAGGTAAATCCATAGGCAGACCCGCACCCACGATCACCGCGTTAACCCCACTCTTGATAGCTTGAAGCACATGCTCTCGATAGCCGGAAATGGCATGCATGACATTAACGGCGATAAAGCCCTCTTTTCCTGCGATCCGGCGCGCTTCCTGGATCTCGCGATCTAGCGCGATCAGGTTTGCCTTGGCCGAGGCTGCAGGATCTCTCAGGCGCCGCAAGGGTCGCATCAAATCCTCATGTAAACGACGTAGCTCCACGCTTGCAATGGTTCCGACAGCCCCTTCCGCCGCCACGGCACCGGCTAAACTGTGTGCCGAAACACCAATACCCATACCTCCCTGTATCACTGGGAGCAGAGACCGCCCTTTGACCTTTAAATATGGGAAATCCATGTCAACCACCTCGCTTGCGCCGCGCGAACGCTAATAGTACTTCCGTATCTGTTTATGTTTTGCTATGATCTATAGATAACGCTTTTTCAACAGAATGTCAACAAGGCGATTGAGCATCCCCATAGCGCGTAACAACTGACTGATAAGGAGAGGTGGGAAGGGGCAATCTTACACATGCCGCGCTATTCCTCCCCGGCGAAAGTGTCGGGCGGGGTTTCCCACAAAAAACTAATGACGACAAAATTCATGCATCAAGGACGCGCGCTAAGGCATCCGCTTATCGCCACAACAACCATTTTTATGGATCCAGTGCTCACGGCCCTCTTCGTGGGCACAGCCAACTGGATTCTGGCGAAGCATCAATCGGATCTCTATCAGATAGAGGGACGGCGCATAGCGGTTGAGGTGTCCGACCTCGGAAAATCCTTTCGCTTAACAATAAGGCGAGGGAGGATTGCTCTAGCCTTGGCTGGATCAGTCGATTTGCGCATTGCAGGAACCGCCAAGGATTTTTGCCGACTCGCACTACGCCTCGAAGATCCGGACACCCTCTTCTTCGCGCGCCGTCTGGTACTGGAAGGAGAAACATCCATCGGACTCCACCTGAAGAATATTTTGGATTCGATAGACTTTGATTGGCTCACCCCGATCAACGGGCTACCGGCCCCATTTGGTCCCCGAATAAGGCAAACCATAGATCGCACCATCCGCAGAACGCATGCCGATAGGCGCTTGCATGACTTGCTGGATCGCGCCCTTCAGCCTTGAGTGCCCATATTCGGAAATGGCGTTGACGGATTAAAACTTCATCCATATAGAAGGGACATCATATGAATAACCGTAAACCGGAGTTGGTTTGCCCCGCAGGCGGACTACCTGCCTTGAAAGCTGCTGTTGATAATGGTGCAGATGCTGTATATATGGGCTTCCGTGACGATACTAACGCGCGCAATTTTCCTGGACTTAATTTTGGTCCGGATGAAGCCGCACGTGGCATCGAATATGCGCATCGCGCCGGGAAAAAAGTCCTGCTAGCCATCAACACCTACCCACAGACACACAATTGGTCTGTCTGGACCAGCGCAGTGGATCGCGCTGCGATGCTTGGAATAGATGCCGCGATCATGGCGGACCCTGGATTGCTGCGCTATGCTGCAAGCCACCATCCCAATCTGCGTTTGCATCTTTCCGTGCAAGCCTCTGCCACCACTTATCAGGCTCTGGAGTTCTACCACCAGCGATTTGGCATTCAGAGAGCCGTTCTACCAAGAGTTCTCTCCTTACCACAACTTTGGCATACCATAGCCAACAGCCCCGTAGAAATCGAAGTATTCGGTTATGGAAGTCTATGCGTCATGGTAGAAGGTCGTTGCGCCTTGTCATCCTACATTACGGGCCGGTCCCCCAATGTCAACGGGGTTTGTTCACCAGCCGAGTCTGTCCGGTGGGAGGAGACCTCCCTGGGCCGCCAGTCTCGTCTAAATGGCGTATTGATTGACCGCCATGGCCTTAATGAGGCGGCTGGTTATCCCACCTTGTGCAAGGGTCGCTACTATACCAACGCGCAGCCATATTACGCCATTGAGGAACCTACCAGCCTAAATGTCCTGGATATCTTACCAGATTTATTCCAGCATAATGTAGCCGCCATCAAGGTGGAAGGACGCCAGCGAAGTCCGGCCTATGTCGCCGTCGTCGCACGCGTCTTGCGCGCGGCCATAGATCTTTGCGCTTTGAATCCTGAGCGATATTCCGTAAAAAACCAGTGGATATCTGCTCTGGATCGCCTTTCTGAAGGACAATCCCATACTCTCGGGGCATATCACAGACCTTGGCATTAACTCCCGGTATTATACAGGCGTCTCATGGCGTGATTTAGCGAATCGATGGCTATGGATATTCGTTCAACAAGATAGCATCCTCAAAAGGAGTGCGGGAATGGGGCTTGCAACGCAGGCCACGCTATCCCTCCCCGGCGTAAAGGCCAGGGCTTCCCGAGCAAAAAATGAAGATTTCATTAGGCCCGATTCACTACTACTGGTCAAAGGAAACTATAGAGCAATTTTATCAGTCTGCAGCAACCTGGCCTGTAGACATTGTTTATCTAGGAGAGACCGTGTGCGCAAAACGACGCGCCCTGCGTAGAGCGGACTGGCTCAATATTGCGGCGCGACTCACTGACGCCGGCAAGGAGGTTGTGCTTTCCACGCTAGCCCTCCCGGAAGCCAACTCGGATCTTCTACAATTAGAGAAGATTTGTGCAAATGCCAATTACCTTGTCGAAGCCAATGACATGTCTGCAGTTCATTTACTGGCGGGGCGGTTTCCCTTTGTCGCAGGACCCCACATAAACTGTTATAACAACGAGACCTTGTCGCTCTTAGCCGAGCTTGGGGCAATTCGATGGGTGCCACCGGTGGAACTACCCGCCACGACCATCGGCACGTTACAAAACACGCGGCCGGAGGCCATGGAAACTGAAGTCTTCGCATATGGATATTTACCGCTATCGTTTTCGGCACGCTGCTTCACTGCCCGTGCGGATAATATCGGCAAGGATGAGTGTGAACAACGCTGCATACGGGATCCAGAAGGGCGGCCATTGTTTACACAAGAGCATGAACGCCTGTTCACCATGAATGGCATCCAGCTTCAATCAGGGGTTCCATGCAATCTGCTGCACGAGACTGAGGCAATGTTGAATATGGATATAGACGTAGTGCGTATATCTCCACAACTCAAAGATACAGATACCGTTGTGAAAATATTTCAGGCAACTTTAGGTGGGGCATCTATTTCCGAGGATGCGCGGCGCTCGCCTGCTTGTAACGGCTATTGGCATGGCTTGCCAGGCATGGCATTCATGCAGACGCACAACGACTGATGGGAAAAAGATTTATGAACAAGCTAACTTGGGGGGATAGTGGGCTTCGGAACGGCGCCGATAACATCGTCCTGGATTCGCAGCAAATCATCGTTACACGTACAGACCATGTGCCATTGCTTCGATTTTACGAAAACACACAAACCGTGGCATTAGGTGCCTATGAGGACAAGAATTTTGCTGTGCGGACAGCATATTGTCAGACTAGGTCCATCCCAATTATTCGGCGTATAACTGGCGGCGGTACATCGTATTTATATCCCAAACAAATTAGTTGGAGCTTAACGCTTCCGGCACAACGTTTAAGTATCGAACAATGGCTTGATATCATTTGTATGGCGGTTTGTCGTGGTCTATATAATAGCGGTTATGAAAATATTAAGTTCAATCGCCCCAATGATATCTATGCGCATGAACAAAAACTGGGGAACGTCCATATCGGTATGTTAGACAACATACTAATCGCAAATGGCACTCTATACAGGTCATTGGACATAAATACGATGCTTCGCGCGCTACGTGTTCCCAAGGAAAAATTAACACTAGCAGGCATACGTACGGCCACCTGTCACTTCACCACGCTGCCGAGCCTGAGCGATGCAGACTTGTTACAGCTCAAGGAGTCTTTAGCACAATCTATCGCTCGATCATGTAACTTACCAACGCTCATGCAAGTCCCATGGGTTAATAACACATCGCAAACATACGTATGCAATCACAATGATCTCACAGAAAATGCTCATGAAATCACCTATAGCAGCTTTACCATTACACCAGGCGGCATACTTCACGGACGCATACAGTTAGACGCCAATATCCGGATATCATCCTTGCACTTGACTGGCAATGTGTACATTCGGCCACACAACCTGTTTCGCAAAATTGAATCCGTACTGCGTGGGGCAGCAGAAGGCGAAATCATGCACCGAATGGATAATTTATTTTATGAGAATCAATGGGAATTGTATAGATTTGCTCCACAACATATTATGGTATTACTCCGACGCCTTTTCGAACAACATAGAATAGCTGCCAAACTTTCCATAGCGCCATCGGCAGCGAGTTCCTTCATGATCCATGACCCTGATGGAACAATGGATGCCTTCGATATCGTAGCAAAGGCTGACACGGTGCTCGTTCCATACTGCGCCAAGCCCACTTGGTGCAAGTGGCGGCATAATGACGGCTGCTCCCAGTGCGGAAAATGCGATGTTGGTCAGGTATACCAAATAGCCAGACAGCAAGGATTACAAGTCACCACCGTAACCAATTTTGAACATTTAGAGATTACACTAAAAGCACTCAAGGAACGTGGCACCAAGTCCTACTTAGGAATGTGTTGTAATAATTTTTACATCAAACGAGAATATGCTTTTCGCTCAGCAAACATGCCCGCCTTGTTATTGGATATCGCTGGCGCCAATTGTTACGATCTCATGCAAGAACAGTCGGCATATTCAGGAGAGTTTAGTGCCGAATCATCTATAGACCTTGGCGTCGCGGAAAAGGTTATAAAACTTGCACGCCGGGAACCCGTACAATAATGATATAGCCGAACAAATACGTAAACAACGAATTTTAACGCCGCCCCTCACTAAAAACGACGTAGAACCAGCTTCGCTATCTAACCAAGATATTTGGTATATAGACACGTAACCTATCAACCAGATCACCATCTATTGCGGTGTGGCTAGCAACCAACTCTAAATCTGCACATCCTGCCTTGTTAAAGCGTTGCAACACCCACCTAGATACACCAAGTATTTGCAACTCGCGAGCCATCATAACAAGATCTGCGCTACTTAAAATGGCATTATGTACCGTTGTTCTGAGCTCATAGGAAATATTGCTGGACAACATCTGCTCGAGAGATTCTTTTACCTTGCCACCGCTTCCGGGGACGCCGGTGACATCAGGATAATGCGCAAAAGGGGACTTGATATCGAACCCAACCCAATCCAAGAGTGGGAGCACCTTCGCAAAATTATGTGGATACAACCCCGACGTGTGCAGAGCGACATTAAATCCCAATGCCTTTACTTGCTTAATCGCCAATAATAACGATTTATGGACGGTTGGTTCGCCACCACAAAATGCTACTGCATCCAGTAACCCACTTCGCGTCGCCAGCCACTCCATAACCATAGACCATGACACAATCGACGATCCCGGCCCCCCCCGCTGCAGGTTTGGATTATGGCAGTAACGACAGCGACACGGACAACCTTGGGTATATATTACGGCACACAAGTGTCCCGGGTAATCTACTGCACTAAACTGGGACACACCGGCAATAGATGGTAATAAAATCGATCGGTCATCGGATATAATATCCCTTCTATAGAGAACGTTGGCGCCCATCTAATGCCCTGCCGGAGAGCGGTCCCCATCAAGGCTCTTGGTCTCGATGAAATGTTTACGTTCCAAATGCTCTCCCTGCTTACCGATATTAAACGACGATGTCGGGCGATGATATCCCATGACTCTTGTCCAAACTTCACAGGGTTGCCTTTCGTCATCACTCAACTCAACTTCTATCATTCTTTCTTTGACTATCTCCGCGTACATAGTATTCTCCCTTAATGTATTATGCAGAACGCTGCCGCTTTTCTGCAATGCGCTCCTGATCACAGACGGGACAAAATGGGTGCTCACCAGCCAGATATCCATGCACAGGACAGATGGAAAAAGTGGGGGTAACTGTAATGTATGGCAACCGGAATCGCTCCAGCGCGCGCCGCACCAGGCGCTTGCAGGTTTCTGAGCTAGAGAGGCGTTCGCCCATATACAGGTGAAGAACGGTCCCTCCGGTGTATTTGGCTTGCAAAGCCTCCTGCCGTTCCAACGCCTCAAACGGATCATCCGTAAATCCAACCGGGAGTTGCGAAGAGTTCGTATAGTAGGGTTTGTCCAAGGTCCCGGCCTGTAAAATACCGGAAAATCGCTTGCGGTCTTCTTTGGCGAAACGATAGGTAGTGCCCTCCGCAGGAGTGGCCTCCAGATTATACATATGGCCTGTTTCCTCCTGAAAGGTGACCATATGATTCCTGATATAATCTAAAAACTCCAAGGCGAAGTCGTAACCCCAAGGCGTTGTGATATTCTCCCGATCATCCGTGAAGTTGCGGATCATTTCGTTAACCCCATTAATCCCAATGGTGGAGAAATGATTGCGAAGTGTCCCCAAATAACGTTTTGAATAGGGAAACAACCCCGTGTCCATGTGGCGCTGGATGATCTTACGCTTGATCTCCAGGCTGCTTTTCGCCAACTTCAGTAGTTCATCGATGCGTTGGTATAGGCCATTGCGGTCGTTTTTATGGAGATAACCCAGCCTGGCACAATTAATGGTCACCACACCAATGGAACCGGTCTGCTCTGCTGAGCCGAAAAGGCCATTACCACGCTTGAGCAACTCGCGCAGGTCGAGTTGGAGCCGACAACACATAGAGCGCACCATATTGGGCTGGAGTTCAGAATTGATGAAATTCTGGAAGTAGGGCAGACCGTATTTTGCCGTCATCGCAAACAGTCTTTCGGCGTTTTCGGACTCCCACGGAAAATCCGGGGTTATGTTATAGGTTGGAATGGGGAAGGTGAAGACGCGGCCCTTGGCATCCCCTTCGCTCATCACCTCGATGTAAGCACGATTGATTAAATCCATTTCCGCCTGCAGATCCCCATAGTGGAATGGCATCTCCTTTCCACCGATGACCGGAACCTGCTCCCGAAGATCTTCAGGGCAGACCCAATCGAACGTGACGTTTGTGAACGGCGTCTGGCTGCCCCAGCGGGAAGGTACATTCAGGTTATAAATAAACTCCTGAATATTCTGACGTACCTCGTCATAGGAAAGCCCATCCTTGCGGACAAAAGGTGCCAGATAGGTGTCAAAGGAGCTAAAAGCCTGCGCGCCAGCCCATTCGTTCTGCAAGGTGCCCAGAAAGTTTACCATTTGCCCCACAGCACTGGACAAGTGGCGGGGAGATGCCGCTTCCACCTTCCCTGGCACGCCGTTAAAACCCTCTTGCAACAAGGTTCGCAGAGACCATCCAGCACAATAACCTGCCAGCATATCGAGATCATGGATATGAATATCCGCCTCACGGTGAGCGGCACCGATTTCATCCGGATAGACATGACTCAACCAGTAATTGGCGGTTACCTTCCCCGCGACGTTCAGAATCAGGCCACCCAACGAATAACCTTGATTGGCATTCGCATTGATTCGCCAATCCTCCCGATCCAGGTACTCATTTATCGAGGTAACGGCATCCACCACGGTCTGACGATCCCTACGCAAGCGTTGATGTTGTTCACGGTAAGCGATATAGGCGCGGGCGGTACGATAGAAGCCTTCATCCATCAATGTTAATTCGACATGATCTTGAATCTGTTCAATCGTGGGGTCACGGTCGATAACGAGGGGCCGTAACGTGTTCAAAATCACTTCCGTAATTCGCCCAGCGACACTGGCATCAAATTCATCAGCCGCACGTCCCGCCCGGGTGATGGCTGAGCAAATTCGCTCTGGATCGAAAGCTGCCCTGGTACCGTTTCGCTTAATGACAAATGGCCAAACAGGTCGACTCGAATGACTGGCGAACAAAGGTGCTTTCATTAGCTTGCGCGGGGACCCCGTCTTCTAAGACGGAGGGGATAGCGCGGCGGCAGCAAGCCGCCCCATTTCCGCTTCTCCTGATTGCCAGGCTATCTTAGAGTTAATTTTTCATTACCTACTATAAACCGGCTCTGCGAGGGCTGCGGTAAGCCAGCCTGTAGCGCCTTAGAGTATTCCTGCATGTGGCGAAAACTCCATCCTGCAAGGACTGGTATACACCTGAACGCCGAAAATAACAATATGTTGACATCTTTTTGTATAATTTACCAGGTGTAGTGGCTTTGTCAATGGCGTTGGGGCGTTGTTGTCCCTCGCATTATCAGGATCCCCACCGTTGCAGATCACTGCTCCTAGCCGCTCTGGTACCGTGAAGGAGGATTCACAACGTTGCCTGATTCGAAGGTCTCGCAGCCCACTGCCCACCTGACTAAGATTTTTATGGGGCAAGCAACCTGTGGATAACTTTGTGGATACTTTGCTGGTCGCCGTGGTTTGGTTGTGGCAATGCAGCACCCATCCCGATCGGAAACATTGTGTAACAATAAAGTGTTATTTATTACAATGCATTACATAAACTACTGAAACATGATTCAGAATAAGTCCATGTAACTGCCGTCTAACCTCTTTGTGGAAAACTTTATCAGGCCAGACACCCTCTTGGCCACCATCGCTGCGAAGATTCGTCCATGTTTGAGCCTATCTTGCGTGTTTTTCCTACCACACCCCTACCACCCGATCATAGACGGCTTTGGGCATATACGGCAGCCAAGGTGCCGTGCATCGCTATCTGCCAGGGCAGAACGAGCCATGGCCGGCCGCACTTTTGCCACCGCCTTGTTCGCCGACATCAGCCCCTGCGTCAGGTAGTGTATACTGCAGAGCCCCACCAAAAATCCGTATCATTCAATGAAAAATATTTTGTTATATTCTAATCTTGCCTGCCCTATAAAAACCGTATTCGTCGAAATCATCATATCAACCATACAATGAATCGCCAATCCATTCTGTAATACAACGATTTACAACAAAAACTTCAATATAAATGTTTTATAAACAATATGTTAAATAATATATAACGAATTTTAAGGCGCAACAATGCCGCTATTCCAGCAGAAAATCTATCTCCGGCGAAAAATCGCCATACTGCGGACACGCTGGCATGCCTCGCCACACTTGGATATACTCCAGCAACGGAGAATTACGATGAAATGCCCTTCCCATTGCGGGGAGTGAGCCCGCTGTCGCTACCACATGACACAAGAACATGGTGGCGGCAGCGGGCACAGCATTTTTCACCTTTAGACCCTCTGACTAGGTTACGCATGACACTGAGTAGTCATCCAGCGCCATCCGCGCTGCGCAACGGAGACGCCTTATGGGCCGCGCTGTGTGTGCAGCTGCAAGAACAAACCACCGCCCAGCAGTTCAATACCTGGCTGCGCCCCCTCCGTGGCGAGTTGCATGGTAATGAACTGCACCTGTTCGCACCTAATACCTTCGTCATGGAATGGGTACGGGAAAGGCTGATAAACCTGCTGGAAGCGGTGCTTGCCGAACTTGCACCCGGAATGATGCTTCGCCTGAAACTCGGCACCGACGGTGCGGCGGCCCCGGTAGCAGCTATTCCAGCCACGGTTTCGATCACCGATCCTCGCAATGGCAACCGGCTCAACCCGGGCTTTTCCTTCAAATCCTACGTTGAAGGCAAATCCAATCAATTGGCCGTGGCGGCTGCCCTGCAGGTCGCCGAAAATCCGGGGAAATCCTACAATCCTCTGTATGTCTATGGCGGCGTTGGACTGGGCAAGACGCATCTCATGCAAGCGATAGGAAACGCCATTCTCCAACGCGATGCCAATGCCAAGGTGCTCTATGTCACTTCCGAAGGCTTCATCATGGATATGGTGCGCTCCCTGCAACACAACACCATCAATGACTTCAAGCAGCGCTACCGCAAGCTGGATGCCCTGCTCATCGACGACATCCAGTTTTTTGCTGGCAAGGATCGCACCCAGGAAGAGTTTTTCCACACCTTCAATGCCCTCTTTGACGGTGGCCGGCAGATTATTATCACCTGTGACCGCTATCCCAAAGAGGTGGATCGCCTGGAAGAGCGCTTGCAATCGCGCTTCGGCTGGGGACTGACGGTCGCCATCCAACCCCATGATCTCGAAACACGCATGGCCATTGTCCTTTGCAAGGCGGAAGAAAGCGGCATCGATCTGCCTGAGGAGGTAGCCTTTTTCATCGCCGAGAAAATCCGCTCCCATGTCCGCGAACTGGAGGGGGCACTGCGTCGGGTCGTCGCCCATGTCAACTTCACCCACAAGCCCTACAACCTGGATACTGCCCGTGAAGCCCTGCGTGACCTGATCGACGTGCAGAAGCGCATGATCAGCCTCGACAACATTCAGAAAGTCGTGGCCGAGTATTTTCATATTCGCGGCTCCGACATGCAGTCCAAACGACGCAGTCGCAACATCGCCCGGCCGCGCCAGGTTGCCATGTGCCTGACCAAGGAGCTCACCAACCACAGCTTGCCGGAAATTGGCGAGGCCTTCGGCGGACGCGATCACACTACCGTCCTCCACGCCTGTCGCCAGATCGACAAACTGCGTCAGGAAGATACTCAGATGGATGAAGATTACCGCAACCTGCTGCGGATTCTCGGCGCATGATCCGGCACTCGCACAAGTTGTGGATAAGCCCCTGTATAACCCCTGTGCCGACTCTGTATGAAAAAATGGACTCTTTTTCATCCCCAGGCATACCGACTTATCCACAACTTGTCGACAACTTGTCAATGCCCAGAATGCTATCACTGACAAGGAATTACCCCACCTTTCCACAGGCTACCGGGCCACTAATAGTTATAGTAGTTAAAAGAAGAAATATAAATTATATATATAAAGCAACCCGACCGATCCCTTTTCAATCCTGGCATTCAAGGAGCAAACCCTGATGAAAATCACCATAGATCGCGAAGATCTCCTGCCTATTTTAGCGAATATGGCAAACATTGCCGACCGGCGGCCGGTACAACCCATTCTTGCCCATGTTCTCATCGAAGCCGCGGGGCAACATTGCCGTTTCGTCGCCACGGATCTGGAAGTACAGCTTTCCGCCGACTTGGACCATCCGGTAGATGCCCCTGGCACCTGTGCCGTTCCTGCCCGCAAGCTCTACGATATTTGCCGCGCTTTATCCGAACACACCCCCATAGAATTTCATAAAGACGGAGAAAAGCTACTCTTAAAAGCTGCCAAAAGTCGCTTTACCCTGCATGTCTTGCCCGCAGATCAATTCCCCTATCTCAGTATTCACAGCAGCCGTTGTCAGGGTAACTGCAATGCCAAAGTCTTTCGCGAAGCGCTTGCCGCCACCGCTAACACCATGGCACAAAATGATGCACGGCTTTTCCTGAACGGCGTTCTCATCGAAGTGGAAGGTCAGGAACTGCGTCTCGTAGCCACAGATGGTCATCGCCTGGCCATGATGACCCTGCCTTTTGCCAACAGCCTGGAAAGCGGGAGCTACCAGGCTATCCTGCCGCGCAAAGCCGTTCTCGAACTGTTGCGAATTCTCGATGATGGCGATATCGCGCTGGAGATGTCGGACACCAGCTTTCTGCTCAATGATGGCGTGCAACAGTTCGCCTGTAAGCTCATCGACGCCAAATATCCCGATTACCGGCGGGTGATTCCCCAGGGGCATCCCCGTTTCGCCATACTCGACCGCCAGACCTTCAAAAGTGCCCTGCAACAAAGTGATGTCCTGGTCAGTGACCGTAATCCAACCACCCATCTGCACCTCAGCAATAACCAGATGACTCTGCACAGCCGCAATGAAGAGCAGGAAGAAGGCGAAATCCAAATCCCCGTCGAGTATCAGGACGACACTCTGGATATCGCTTTCAACAGTCGTTATCTCACGGATACCACCCAGATATTCTCCCAGGAAAGCTTGCGGATGCGCGTCAAGGATAGCGACAGCAGCGCAGTTTTTACTCCAATAGACGGAGATAATCCTCTCTATATCATCATGCCCGTCCGTCTTTGAAATGCCCCTGGAGGCCCTGCATATCCAATCGGTGCGTTGCATAGAAGCCCTGGATCTGAAAGCGGACCGGCAGTGGAACTGGCTGATAGGTGCTAATGGTGCCGGAAAAAGTTCCGTGCTGGAGGCCATCCATATTCTCGGTACGGGGCAAACCTGGCGGCACGGTCCTCGCCATGTACAGCGGGAGGGTGACAACGAATATCTGGTCAGCGCGCACTTGGCCGATCATTTTCTCGCCCTGCGCCGATGTGGCGAATTACGGGAAATACGCTATGATGGCGAGTCACTCAGTTCAGCCTGGATGCTGTTGGACATTATGCCTCTGCAAAGCCTGCACGATGACAACAGCCACTTTGTCGCAGGAACGGCAGAAGACCGCCGTCGCGTGCTGGACTGGGGCATCTATTACGCAGATCGCTATTATGGCACGGTGTTTCGCCAGTACCGGCGGGCTTTGCAACAGCGCAATGCCTGGCTGAAAAGCGGTTACGGTCAGCAACCCTGGGATGACGGCGTCATTGCCGCTGGTGAAGAAATCCAGCAACGGCGCCAAGCGCATCTGGCCACTGTGCAGCCCGAGGTCATCGCCCTCTGGGAACGCTGGTCCGGATCACTTTCCGGACTCAGCCTGCATCTGCACAGTGGCTGGAAAGAGGGCTTGGCTTTAAGCGACTGCTTGCTGCGGGATCATGAACAGGATCGCGAAATGGGTTATACCCACAGCGGCCCGCACCGTGCCAATCTGGCGTTTCGGGTGCGTGGCAAAGCGGCACTGGATATCCTTTCGCGCGGCCAATTGCGGGTACTGGGTCTGGCCTATCGCCTGGCACAGGTGAAGATCCTGAAACAGGCAGGGTTACCCTTGCCAACCATACTGATTGACGATTTCGCGGCGGAGCTCGATGCTTCGGCACGGGATTGGTGGGTGAATGAACTCAATTTGCTGGGTGTGCAGGTCTTTGCCGCCGTCACTGCAGCCGGGCAGATCCCGGCGGCAGTGAGTGGTGGTGGTCATTTTTGTCTGGCAGCAGGCCAGTTTGAGAAGGAAACAGCATCATGACGGGAAAATACGACTCTACCAGTATCCAGGTGTTGAAAGGGCTGGAAGCGGTACGCAAGCGCCCCGGCATGTATATCGGCGATACTGACGACGGCAGCGGCCTGCACCACATGGTCTTTGAGGTGGTGGACAATGCCATCGACGAGGCGCTCGGCGGTTATTGTGACGCCATCGTCATTATCATCCATGACGACGAATCGGTCAGCGTCAGCGACAACGGTCGCGGTATTCCGGTCGATATTCATGCCGAAGAGGGGCGGTCTGCTGCCGAAGTTATCATGACCATACTGCATGCCGGCGGTAAGTTCGATGACAATGCCTACAAGGTTTCCGGCGGTCTGCACGGGGTCGGTGTCTCGGTAGTAAACGCCCTTTCAGAAACACTCCAGTTACGTATCTTCCGCGATGGCTATGTCTGGACCCAGGAATATCATGATGGTGAACCCCAGGCACCGGTTGCCCGTGGAGAAGCGTCACGCAAACATGGCAGTATTATTCGCTTCAAACCTTCGCCCCAGGTTTTTGCCGATACCCATTTCCACTTTGAAATTATCGCGAAGCGGCTGCGCGAACTGGCTTTTCTCAATTCCGGTGTACATATCACCCTACTGGACGAGCGGGGCGGACGGGAAGAAATTTTCCATTATGAAGGCGGCATCCGCGCCTTTGTGGAGCATCTCAACCGCAGCAAAACCGCCATTCATCCCAGTGTGATCACCCTCACCGGCGAGCGCGACGGTATTGTCGTTGAAGCCGCTCTGCAATGGAATGAAGGCTATAACGAGGCGGTGCTCTGCTTCACCAACAATATTCCCCAGACCGATGGGGGCACGCATCTGGCGGGCTTTCGTGGCGCGCTGACCCGTACGCTGAATCAATATATGGAACGGGAAGGCATCATCGCCAAGGCTAAGGTAGCGGTGAGTGGCGAAGATACGCGTGAAGGCCTGACAGCGGTGCTTTCCGTCAAGGTACCGGACCCCAAATTTTCTTCGCAGACCAAGGAAAAACTGGTCTCCAGTGAGGTCAAACCGATCGTCGAGTCCTCTATGTCCGAGGCGCTGACGATGTTTTTGGATGAGCACCCCAAAGAGGCGCAGGCCATTGCCGCCAAAATTGTCGAAGCGGCACGGGCGCGGGAAGCCGCTCGCCGGGCACGGGAGCTGACTCGGCGCAAGGGTGCACTGGATATTGCCAATCTCCCCGGCAAGCTGGCCGACTGTCAGGAGAAAGACCCGGCCAAATGCGAAATTTATCTGGTGGAGGGCGATTCTGCCGGCGGCTCTGCCAAACAGGGCCGTGATCGTCGGCATCAGGCTATCCTGCCCCTGAAGGGTAAAATCCTCAATGTGGAACGGGCGCGTTTTGACAAAATGCTCTCGTCGGATGAGATCGGTACCCTCATTACGGCCTTGGGTACCGGTATTGGCGCTGGGGATTTTGATGTCGCCAAGCTGCGTTATCACCGCGTCATTATCATGACGGATGCGGATGTCGACGGTAGCCATATCCGCACCCTGCTGCTGACTTTCTTTTATCGGCAGATGCCCGAACTGGTGGCGCGCGGCCATATTTATATCGCCCAGCCACCTCTCTACAAGGTCAAGAAAGGCAAGGATGAGCGCTACATCAAGGACGATACCGAACTGGCCGCCTACCTGCGCGAAATTGCCATGCAGGGCGCCCAATTCCGTTCCGCGGCGGATGCTGAGCCGGTAACTGAAGAGCAACTGGCCGGCATGATGCGTCAATACCAGAATATCGAGGCTTTGGTGCAGCGCCTGGAGCGGCGCTATCCCGGTACCCTGCTCTGGGCCATGGCTACGTTGCCGCCTGTTGTTACGGAGTCGGCAGATAGCGCCACCTGGGACGATTTCGCACGGCAACTCCGTGCGGCACTGGAACTCAACGCCCTGCCCGCCGAACATTACACGGTGGAGCGGGTGGGTGAGGCGGAGGCTTTGCGCCTGGTGGTTCGCCGCGAACATCACGGCAGTCAGGAACTGCGTTTCTTTGATCAGGATTTTTTTGCCGGTGGCGAATACCGGCATCTGGCCGACTATGCGCGGGTGATTGAAGGTAATATCGGTGCCGGTGCGCGTATGGAACGCGGCGAGCGAGGGCTTACCGTCAGCCGTTTCCGTGCCGCTATGGACTGGCTTCTGGCTGACGCCCGTCGGGGTGTCGAAATTCAGCGCTACAAGGGTCTGGGTGAAATGAATCCGGAACAACTCTGGGAGACCACTATGAACGCCGAAAACCGCCGTCTGGTGCGGGTGGATGTGGAAGACTCCATTGCTGCCGACGAGGTTTTCTCCATGCTCATGGGCGATGCCGTGGAACCGCGCCGCCGTTTTATCGAGGATAATGCACGTTTCGTATCGCGACTCGACATCTGATCATGCGGCGATATTCTGATCAAAACGCAGGGGTATGGGCCAATGGATGATTTCCATGCGCCCGTCGGTATGTTCGACCAGCGCGGTGCAACTCTCGACCCAGTCGCCGTCGTTGTAATAGAGGATGCCGTCGATGGTTTTTTGCTCGGCATGGTGGATATGGCCGCAAATCACTCCAGCGTAACCGCGGCGTGAGGTTTCTTCGGCCAGCAGGTGTTCATAGTCGCTGATAAACTGTACCGCTTTCTTAACCCGGTATTTGACGTAAGCACTCAGGGACCAGTGACGGCGCAGGCCCAGATGCCGGAATGCACTTTGCATCAGCCGGTTAATCCAGAGCAACAGGGTATAGCCATGATCGCCCATACGAATGAGCCAAGTGGCATAACGCATGGCGGCATCAAACTGATCACCATGGACGACCCAGAGTTTTTTGCCATCGGCGGTCTCATGTACCGCTTCCTGGAGGATGGCGATGTCGCCGAGAGCCATGGCGTTGCCTTGGGTTTGCACGTAATCGGAGAGTAACTCGTAGATGGGATCATGATTGCCGCGGATATAACGTACCGTTACCCCGGAGCGGGCCAGACGGAGCACCTTCTGGACCACCGTATTATGGCTGCGTGGCCAGTACCAACGCACCTTGAGGCGCCAGAGGTCGATGATGTCGCCGACCAGATAAAGCTGCTGGCAGGAGTTGTGGCGCAGGAAGTCCAGCAAGCTCTCCGCCTGACAGCCGCGGGTGCCGAGATGAACGTCCGATAGAAATATGCTGCGATAATGGGCCATAGGGCCATCCTGAAAAGGTGACAGAACCCTATATTGCCAGCAAAATATGACAGTTTGATGAAAGCTGGTCGCCGTATAGCCGCCGGTATGACTCTGGAGATCATGGTGCTTAACCTATTTAACTTTGAATATAAAGAACTTTTTACTGATGAAGGGCTTGGTCGTCTGGATGGGGAATTTCTTCGGTTCCTGGCGGAAAAGGACAAAACCCTGGCGGAACATTTGCAGGTCTACCGTGCGGCCGGAGATCAGCCCGCCGACAAGGCCCAGAGTGAGTTTTTATTACGGTTGGCGCCGCACCTTGAGCGATTTATCGCCCGGCTTTTCTGTCTGGAGCCGGAAGTGGCTGAGTTGCAGGCCCGGTCCCGCAGCCATGATGTGGT
>NZ_DAHVHY010000150.1 GCF_027322205.1 Acidithiobacillus sp. | reverse complement strand
GGGGTGGTTAGTGTGAGCAATACCTTTTGAGGGTCGTGGGAGTTGGCTGCTTATGAATCCCGTAATACAAAAGGCGAATAACTACAACCCGGATCAAAAAACGTCCAATCAGAAGACAGACCTGACGTTCTTTACCAACGACCAAAGCCAGACATTGCTGGATCGGTTCAAAACCACACTTGCTGACACCCAACTATTTGATGTGCTAGTCGGTTATTTTCGTTCTAGTGGTTTCTACCAGCTTTACGACAGTGTTGCACAGATTGACAAAACTCGCATACTGGTCGGCCTTGGGATGGATAACGAGTCTTATAGAGCGATAGATGCTTGCCGAGCGCAGTCGGTTATAGACTTCGAATCGCATAAAAATGCGAAAACGACATTCCAGAACAATCTCGTCATCGATATCGAAGCATCTGATGAGCCAGATAATAATCTAGAGATCGGTATCAAGAAGTTCATTGAATTTCTGCAAAAAAATTGTGCAGACCCCGTGAGTGACAAACAATCCGGTGGAAGCGGT
>NZ_DAHVHY010000014.1 GCF_027322205.1 Acidithiobacillus sp. | reverse complement strand
GTCGGGCTTCAGCGCGTGCCTGTCGATAAGGAGAAATGGCTGCTACCACCGCAATGCCGCCGTGGCGTGCCACCAGACTGGCGACGAAGCCGATGCGGCGGATATTCTCGTCGCGGTCTGCGCGGCTGAAACTCAGTCCTTTGGACAGAAAACGCCGTACCACATCGCCATCCAGCAGCGTCACGGCGCGCTCGTCACCCGCCTCCAGAGTGCGGGCCAGCATCCCCGCCAGGGTACTCTTGCCACTGGCAGACAGGCCGGTAAACCAGATGACCAGTCCGCGCTGGTCCGCACCGCGGTAGGCCTGGCGCAATATCTGAATGACCTCCGGCGGGGAGAACCATTCGGGTATGTCTTCCCGGCTGGCCAGTCGCCGCCGCAACTCCGTACCGGAAATGCCCGCCAGGGCCTCGCCGTTGGCCTCTTCCACCGGTACATAACGGCGCCGGGTTTGGGAATACGCATACTCGGGCAGGAAAATACCGGTGATGCCCATCTCACTGGCGTGCCGGGCAAAAAGCTCTTGCGCCGCAAAGGCCGGGTAGAGCAGACCGCCCGCCGCTGCGCCAGGGTCGGCATGACCGCGACCGATGATGAAATGGGTGGCCCCATAGTTGCGACGAATCAGCGCGTGCCACAGCGCCTCTCGCGGGCCGGCCATGCGCATGGCCAGGGGCAGGGGCGACAGCAGGGCGGTCGCCTGGGGATAATGGCCCAGCACCGCACGGTAAACGCGCATACGGTAGGACGCCTCCACATCGCCGGGTTTGGTGGGGCCGATAGCCGGGTGCAGCAGTAGACGCGCGCCTGCCCCGGCCTGCTCCAGCCCAGCCTGGGTCACGGCAATATGGGCGTGATGCAGCGGGTTGCGCGTCTGAAAGGCGACCACGGGGTGCGTACCACTCCAGTGCCTTTGCAGCATGGCCGGGGTCTGATACTCGGGCGGAAATTCGACGGCCGCGGCGCGGGTCAGGGTGTCCGCATCCCAGGCTGACACGCGCCCCGCCACATAATAAGGGCCGCGCGCCAGCAATTCGGCCACGCCCGGATGGCTGGAGTCTGTCGTCCCATAAACTGCCGCAGCTTCCCGCAGCTTATCCGGACGATAGCAGGCGCTGACGGCAACGGAGCCGAGGGGCGTGCCATCACTGCGTTCCAGGCGTAAAGTAGTGTCCCCTGCCGCCAAAGACTGGCCGAGCGATTCGCTGACGTCGAGCACCACGGGAATAGGCCAGAGTGCGCCATTATCCAGACGCATATCCTGCAGCACGGACTGCCAGTCCGCTGCATCCAGGTAACCCCCCAATGGGGCAAAAGCTCCGGTCAGCAACAGCTCTAGATCGCAGCGTTGGCGCGCCGTCAGGACATGAACCGGTGGAATGGACATGGGCCGGTCCTTACGCGGAGAGCAGAAAGAGCGGCAGGTGCGCCAGGGCGATCACATCCGACCACTGGGTGGCGTCGCCTTCCGTACAAATGGCTGCGACGGCGGCAATCTCCGCCTCAGCCTGCACCATGAGTGCGCGCATAGCAGCCAGGGTAGAGCCGGTGCTGACCACGTCATCCACCAGCACCACCTGTTTACCGCTGACCGCCGCATGATCCTTGGCATCCAGAAACAGGGTTTGGGGCTTGCCGGTGGTGATGGACAGGGTTTCGGTGGACAGTGCCTCGCCCATGTAGGACTTGTAGTTCTTGCGCAGGACGATATAGGGACGACCACTGTGCACCGACAGGGCGTAGGCGAGGGGAATGCTCTTGGCCTCCGCGGTGACGATGGCATCGTAGGAGATGTGCGCCATGCGCCCGTTCAGCGCGTGGGCCGCGGCTTCCGTCAGTTCCGTATCGCCGAGGATGTTGAGGACGGCGATGGCAAGGTCCGGCTGTACTTTGACGAGGGGAAGGTGGCGCTGCACTCCATTGATGTTGAGGGGGTAGGTGTTGCCGTGCCGGTCAGTGTGGGTCATGGATGCTCCTTTTACGCGCATTTTGCCACAGGGGGAGGGGGGTGGGTAGCTTAGGGGCGAGCATCTCGCAATGGATATCTGTTTGGTCGCTCGTAATCACAGGTTGGGTTGTGTAATTATATGAATGGGTATAGGTTTACGGACATAACTAAGCGTGATGATCTGAGTTCGTAGTGAGTGCTCATGGAAAAGGCACGTACGTACTTGGGTGAAGCGATTGGAGCGGGAACAAACGAACTGGCCGTTGTGCGCACAGCGCCGTGAATTCCTCGTTCGAGCATCCCTATCCCGATTAGGCGTCGTGAACTCAGCCTCCGTGTAGTGTGGTGACAAAAGGCACACAGTGGCGTAAACTTTTTTATGAAACCATTTCGCTGGAGTCCGGAGAAGAACGAGGCCGTCAAAGCAGAGCGGGGTATTTCGTTTGAGAGCATTGTTGTCTCAATCGAAGCCGGCGGGTTGCTGGACATCTTGGTTCACCAGAACCAGGCGAAATACCCCAGGCAGCGCGTTCTCGTAGTCGCGTGCGACAACTACGTCTATTTGGTGCCGTTTGTCGAAGAGGAAGACTATTTCTTCCTCAAGACCGTAATACCGAACCGCAAGGCAACCAGGGACTATTTGAATCAAGGTGAAACAGATGCCGAAAATTGATGCCTACGAACATGAAGTTCTCACTGCCTTTGAGAAAGGCCAACTGAAGTCCGTTGTCACGAAAGCCGAGCTAGCGAAATTCAAGGCAGCAGCGCGCGCTACGGCTATTAAGGACCGCCGGGTCAACATCCGCCTGTCTTCTGGCGATTTGAGCGACATTCAAGTTAAGGCGCTTGAGGAAGGTATGCCGTACCAAACGCTTATCGCCAGCGTTCTTCACAAGTACGTTACAGGCCGTCTGGCCGAGCCGCGCACAACCAAGCAATCAAGTCGCCCCGCGACAAAACACCGTGCTACTTCTGGCAGTTGAATGTCCGCTGTGGCGTCGACGCCTAACCATCGGCGCATGACCCATAAAAAAACCGGCCCCGAAGGGCCGGCTTTCTGACGCTACAGACGTCGGGGAGTGAGGCTTAGAAGCCGCCCATACCACCCATGCCGCCCATACCACCACCCATGTCGCCCATATCGCCGCCGGACTTGTCATCTCTCTTCGGCAGTTCGGTGATCATGGCTTCCGTGGTGATCATCAGGCCGGCAATACTGGAGGCCTTCTGCAACGCGGTGCGGGTGACCTTGGTCGGGTCGATGACGCCCATCTCGAACATGTCGCCATATTCGTCGGTGGCGGCGTTGTAGCCGTAGCCGTTTTTACCGTCCACAACCTTGTTCAGCACTACGCTGCCTTCACCGCCAGCATTGGCGACGATCTGACGCAATGGCTCTTCGATGGCACGACGGATGATGGCAACACCCATGTCCTGGTCGTGGTTGGCGGTCTTGAAGCCTTCCAGTGCATGACGCGCGCGGACCAGCGCCACACCGCCGCCGGGGACGATGCCTTCTTCGACGGCCGCACGGGTAGCATGCAGGGCGTCTTCGACACGGGCCTTCTTCTCCTTCATTTCCATCTCGGAACCGGCACCGACCTTGATGACGGCAACGCCACCGGCCAGCTTGGCCACGCGCTCCTGGAGCTTCTCGCGATCGTAGTCGGAGCTGGCATCTTCCATCTGACGACGGATCTGCTCAACGCGCGCCTTGATCTCGGTCTGCTGGCCACCGCCATCGATCATGGTGGTGTTTTCCTTGTCGATGATCACTTTCTTGGCCTGGCCGAGGTCGGCGAGGGTGGTGCTTTCCAGCTTCATGCCGATTTCTTCGGAAACCACGCGACCGCCGGTCAGGATGGCCATATCTTCGAGCATCGCCTTGCGACGATCACCGAAACCAGGGGCCTTGACCGCAGCGACCTTGATGATGCCGCGCATGGTGTTGACGACCAAAGTGGCCAACGCTTCGCCTTCGACATCTTCGGCCACGATCAGCAGCGGACGGCTGGACTTGGCGACCTGCTCCAGGATGGGCAGCATGTCGCGGATGGAGGAGATTTTCTTGTCGTGCAGGAGGATGTAAGGATTCTCCAACTCGGCCACCATCTTGTCCTGGTTGTTGACGAAGTAGGGGGACAGATAGCCGCGATCAAACTGCATACCTTCGACGACATCCAATTCGTTGGCGAGGCCGGAACCTTCTTCGACGGTGATGACGCCTTCGTTGCCGACCTTCTCCATGGCTTCGGCAATGATCTTGCCGATGGAGTCGTCAGAGTTGGCGGAGATGGTGCCTACCTGAGCCACTTCCTTTTGGGTCTTGCAGGGCTTGGACTGCTTCTTCAGTTCTTCGACGATGACGATGACCGACTTGTCGATGCCGCGTTTCAGGTCCATGGGGTTCATGCCAGCGATGACGGCCTTGAGGCCTTCGCGGATGATGGCCTGGGCCAGAACGGTGGCGGTGGTGGTGCCGTCACCAGCTTCGTCGGAAGCCTGGGAGGCGACTTCTTTCACCATCTGCGCGCCCATGTTCTCGAACTTGTCAGCCAGTTCGATTTCCTTGGCGACGGAGACGCCGTCCTTGGTAATGGTGGGGGCACCGAAAGACTTGTCGAGCACCACGTTACGGCCCTTGGGACCCAAGGTGACCTTGACGGCGTCGGCGAGCACGTTAACGCCGCGCAACATCTTCTCGCGGGCATGTTCAGCAAAGGCTACTTGTTTAGCTGGCATAAATACTCCTCAAAATATGTGGAAAGGGTTGGGATATTCAGCAATGCTTACTTTTCGACGACCGCCATGATGTCGTCTTCACGCATCACCAACAGTTCTTCGCCGTCCACTTTGATCTCAGTGCCGGCATATTTGGCGAACAGCACGCGGTCGCCAACTTTGAGGTCGAGGGCGCGAATTTTGCCGTCTTCCAGAATCTTGCCATGGCCAGCGGCGACAACTTCACCCTGCACAGGCTTTTCTTTGGCGGTATCGGGAATGATGATGCCACCGGCAGTCTTCTGCTCTTCTTCCAGGCGACGAATAACGACGCGATCATGCAAAGGACGCAATTTCATTGAGCATTTCCTCGTTTTATACAGGTTAGTGGATGACTTCATCCTGGGCGCTGTTAGCAGTCGCACCCATCGAGTGCTAATCATAGGCGCTGAGAATGTTCTGTCAAGGGGGAAACGGAAATCACGGGGCTTTTGTTTAGGTAATGCGGGTCCAGAGCGATTGCAGGCTGCGCAGGAGCACGACATCGGCACCCTGCAAGCGATGATTTATCCCAGGTAAGGGGCGGATAGCCAGTTCCGGTGCATGGGCACGGGCGGCGAACCGATAACTGAGGGCAAGGGGTACGTCCTTATCGGCACTGCCGTGGAGAATTTCTACGGGACAATGCAGATAAGGCGGGAAGCGCAGCAGGTCGTAACGCCAACTGTCCGCCACCAGATCAAACCGCATGTGTAGTTCACCGAGGCCATAAGGGGTTGCCCAGCAGCGCAGGTTAGTGTCTTGCCAGACTTGCTGTTCGTCAGCGGGCAGACGCAGGAAGGCCTCCTGGATAAAATTATAGGCGGGAGCGATGAGGAGCAAGGCGCGGATCTGTTTTGGCCAGCGGGTAGCGGCGATGGTGCCCAGCCAGCCACCCAGACTGGAGCCTACCAGGAGCACAGGGCGATCTTCCAGCATTTGCAAAATCAATTGGAGGTCGGCCAGATAACGGGACAGAGTCAGGGCCTGAAACGGTCCATCCGAGCGCCCGACGCCGCGCGGATCAAAGCGTACCCAGGACCAGCCTTGCGCTTGTGCGCTGCGGGCGAGGAGTTGTGATTTAGAGCCTTCCATGTTGGAGGCGAAGCCGGGCAGAAAGACGCCGACGGGGTCGGTATGGGTTTCATGGATGAGTCCGCAAACGCGATCACCGTTGGGGTGAACCAGAGTAAAAGGTCTTTCGGCTGAGGGGGACACAGGCTGCTCCGCGCAAAAAAGGGCGACTTAGTCGCCCTGAAACCACAAAGGAGGAAAGAAACATGCGCTGCAGCCAACTGCCGACTGCAGTTGAAATATTAGCAAAAGACAGATGTGTCGGCAAGTTACATTCCGACCAGTCGGATAAAATAAGGGCGGAACCGTGAGGCCCGCCCAAAACCACCAAAGGAGGAAGAAACATGCGCTCGCAACCATCTACAGTCGCTTGCAAAGGATTAGAGAGCAAGGTCCGCAGAAAGTTCCACCCTGCTGGGATTTCTTTCTGAGACCTCGTATCCTCGGCGTGGTGGCGCAGTTCTTGCTGCCGTGAGGAATGGATAACCTGCGGAAAATGTTTGCGTGGGTGATGACAGAGCGGCGAGGAGTGATGCAGGTATGAGAATTGGCGTAGGGAGTAGGACCATTTGGGCCAGGAATGCGTTGATGTGGAGTGCCATTTGCGGTTGCCTGCTGCTGTTCTGGCTGCCGTTAACCCACGCTGCCCAGTTCCTGGCGCCGGGCCAGGCCTTTCGCTTTGAAGCGAGTCTGAGTGGCCACGACCAGTTGCAACTGCATTGGGATGTGGCGCCAGGGTACCATCTGTACCGCGACCGGATAAAATTCTCCGTGACGCCAGACAGCATTGTCCTCGGACGCTACACCTTGCCCACAGGGACGATGCTGGACGACCCGGCCTTTGGCAAGGTGCGGGTGCTGGAAGGACAAAATACCCTCACGGTACCTTTCACCGTCCATGGAACTGTCCCTGCCTTCATTGAGTTAAAAGCCATCTATCAGGGTTGTGCCAATGCCGGTGTTTGTTACCCTGAGCAGGTCAAGACGATCAGGCTGGCTTTGCCTCGGCAGGCTATGGCAACTCCGGCAGCCCCCGTCGTGCAGTCACCGAAAGGGGTGACCACAGCGGCTGCGCTCAACAGCCCGGCGAGTAATGCCGGGGTCCTTGCGGGGGCTTTGCAGGATCGTTTCTGGCTGACTTTGGGACTCTTTTTTCTCTCTGGGCTGGGTCTGGCTTTCACGCCCTGTATTTTCCCCATGATCCCTATTCTCTCGGCGCTGATTGTCGGGCAGGAGGCGGGCCGCGGTAAGCAACGGTCACGGGCATTGGCGCTTTCCATCGCCTATGTACTGGGGATGTCACTGACTTACACGATTGCCGGAGTGCTCGCGGCGGTGACCGGAGCCTATATGCAGGCGGCCTTCCAGAGCCCTTGGGTGCTGGGGGCTTTTGCATTTATTTTCGTGTTGCTGGCACTGTCCATGTTTGATTTTTACGAGTTGCAAGTGCCAAGCAGTATCCAAACGCGCCTGGCGGGCATGGGACGGGGTGGCCATTTGTTCGGTACTTTTGTCATGGGCGCCCTGTCGGCGCTGATTGTCGGACCCTGCGTGGCGGCCCCCCTGGCGGGCGGGCTGCTCTTTATTTCACAGACGGGGAATGTTTTTCTTGGCGGGTTATCGCTCTTCGCTCTCAGCCTGGGGATGGGCGTGCCCTTGCTGATCATCGGCACTTCCGCCGGCCATTTGTTGCCGCGCGCTGGCGCCTGGATGGATGCCGTCAAAGCGCTTTTCGGCGTGCTGATGCTGGGTGTCGCTATCTGGCTGCTGGCGCGGGTTTTGCCGGGGCCGGTGAGCTTGGCCCTGTGGGCAGCGCTGGCGGTGATCAGCGCCATCTATCTTGGCGCGCTGGATGTGATGGTTGCGGGTGCTTCGGGCTGGCGTCGTTTTTGGAAAGGTGTTGGCGTCCTGTTGCTGGCCTATGGTTTGGTTATGGGCTTGGGGGCGCTGAGTGGGGCCGGTGATCCTTTGCAACCGCTGACACCTTACACGGCAGGAGCGGCGCATCAGGAAACCCGGACGGATGTACCGCACTTTAGCGTGGTAAAAACTCCGGAGGCTTTGCAGAATGCACTGGCGCAAGCCAAAGGCAAGCCGGTACTGGTGGACTACTGGGCAGGCTGGTGCGTGGAATGTGTGCGTATGGATAAAGTTACTTTCGCCAACCCGCAGGTGGGGGCCGCTTTACAGGGATGGGTACTGATCCGCGTGGATGTGACAAAGGATGACGCCGTCAGCCGCGCCCTCCTGAAACGTTACAATCTGGTAGGCCCCCCGGCCTTCATCGCCGTAGGCGCTGACGGCAAGATAGCCGCGCGGCAGGAAGGGTATTTAGACCCGGAGGCGTTTTTGCGGTGGCTGCCAAAATCTTAGAGCAGTCATGCTGATGCTTTTCAGTGCCCCGCCGCCTTCTTTACGGCCCCGCCCTTGAGCACATAAAGTGTTCCGCAATATGGGCAGCGGGCTTCTCCGGTCTCTTCGATCTTGAGGAAGACCCGGGGATGACCGTTCCAGCGACTCATGCTGGACATGGGGCAGTAGAGGGGAAGGTCTTTCGCCTCCACCTCGGTATAACTCTGGTCACAGCACCTGATGGGGTGGGTC
This sequence comes from Acidithiobacillus sp., assembly GCF_027322205.1. Lineage (GTDB taxonomy): Bacteria > Pseudomonadota > Gammaproteobacteria > Acidithiobacillales > Acidithiobacillaceae > Acidithiobacillus. The sequence goes on along the minus strand of NZ_DAHVHY010000014.1, from coordinate 29,102 downwards.
ATGGGGTCAGCCAACGTGATGCAGCCATTCCGGATGGTCCTCACGGCGTCCGGCTACAGTGTCGAAGTAGCGGCTTTGTAGCATTTCGGTAACCGGACCACGCTGCCCTTCGCCGATGACCCGGCCATCAATCTCGCGGATGGGGGTGACTTCAGCCGCGGTACCGGTGAAGAAGGCCTCGTCGGCAATATAGAACTCGTCGCGGGTCAGCTGCTTCTCGACGATGGGGATGCCGGCATCGCGGGCGAAGCGCAGGATGGTGTCGCGGGTGATGCCCTCCAGGGCGCTGGTCAGTGTCGGCGTGTAAAGAATGCCGTCGCGGATCATAAAGATATTTTCGCCGGAACCTTCGGCGACATAGCCTTCGCGATCCAGCAGCAGGGCTTCATCATAGCCGCAGGAAGAAGCCTCGCGCTGGGCCAGCATGGAGTTCATGTAGTTGCCGGTGGCCTTGGCCTTGCACAGATGCACGTTGACGTGGTGGCGGTTGAAGGAGCTCACCTTGACGCGGATACCCTTTTCCAGCGCTTCCTGGCCCAAATAGCTGCCCCAGCTCCAGGCAGCGATGAGTGCATGGACCTTGAGTCCCTTGGCGGACAAGCCCATACCTTCAGCACCGTAGAAGAGCAGGGGGCGGATATAAGCGGATTCCAGCCTATTAGCGCGGATGACTTCTTTGGTGGCGTCGTTGATCTGGTCCTGGGTGAAGGGGACCTCCATCTGCAATATCTTGGCGCTGTTGAAGAGGCGTTTGGTGTGCTCCGGCAGGCGAAAAATGGCGGTGCCATGGGGGGTGGCGTAGGCTCGTTCGCCCTCAAAACAGCCCATGCCGTAGTGCAGGCTGTGGGTGAGACCATGCACGGTGGCCTCCCGCCAGGGGACCATCTTGCCGTCAAACCAGATAAAACCGTCGCGTTCCGCCATGGACATCGTCACATCTCCTTAATCGCTATAACTGCCAATGAGTTCCTGCCAAATCTCTCGCACCCCATGCGCTGCGGCTTGTAGCGCATCCCAACCGGGGGTCGCTGCAGTGCGGATTTCGTTGTCCTGCAAGTTCAGCCAGCGCCGGTTTTCTTCCTGGCGGTACCGTTGCCAGGCTTGCCCGAGGATGGCGCCCTGTTCCGTGTTCCAGATGTTCGCACGGGTCAGTGCGGCTATCCCGGCGGTGGTCCCGGTACTCTGGCACAGGGTCGGCTGCTGGGAGCAAGCCCCTAGCATAGCAAATTGTACGAGAAACTCGATATCTGTGAGGCCTCCGGGGCTCAGTTTGAGGTGAAAGGCGTTCTGGGCGATAGTTTTGCTCCGATAAATGCGCTGCCGCATGCTGCGGACGTCTTCCGCCAACTGTCCGGGATGGCGTGGCTGGCCGAGGATTTCCGCACGCAGGCTGGTGAAACGGGCGCCGAGCGCCGCATCGCCGGCGATCCAGCGGGCGCGGGTGAGTGCCTGGTGTTCCCAGGTCCAGGCGGACTCGCGCTGATAGCGGCTGAAGGCGTCCAGGGTGGTAACCAGGGGGCCGGACTGCCCGCTGGGGCGCAGGCGCATGTCGATCTGGTAGAGCAATCCGGCACGGGTGAGGGTGCTGAGGATGTGAATAAGCCGTTGTCCGAGACGGGCAAACCAGGTGGGCGCGGCGAGGGGGGCGGGGCCATCGCTTTCGGCGTCGAGGGGGGCGTCGTAAAGATAGACCAGATCGAGATCGGAGGCGAAGCCCATTTCCCGGCCACCCAGTTTGCCGAAGGCGATAACGGTGAAGGGGGCCGCTTGGTTGTTGCTGGAGCGCACGCAGCCGTGGCGGCGCTGCATCTCCGCTTCAGCCCAGGCCAACGCGGTTTGCAGGGTGAGCTGGGCGAGGTCACTGAGTTGGGGGAGCAGCGTCTCGACGGGGGTCTGATCTGTCCAGAAGGCGGCGGCGAGGCGCAGGACTTCGGCGTTTTTGAAGCGCCGCAGGGCATCCATCCGTTCTTCCATATCTTCAGCGATCTGTAACTGTGCAGCGATGGCCTGCGGCCAGTGCTCGGGGCTGATGGCCGTGTCGCTGAGTACGTCATCCAGCAGGATGGGGAAGCGTGCCAGTTCCTGTGCCAGCCAGGGGCTGTGCAGTAGTTCCGCGATGCGCATGAGGTACGGCGGGTTCTCCGCAAGCAGGGCGAGATAGTTGGCACGCCCGAGAATGGCCTCAATGAGGGTGAGGAAGCGCTGTAACCAGGCGTCGGTGTCTGGTTGGGCGCTGCACAGATCGAGGGCCAGGGGAAGCAGACGGTCGAGGCGTTGGCGTCCTTCTGTAGAGAGGCGGCTGGCCACATCGCGGCTGTGGGCGAAGCGCCAGAGGCGCGTCCATATGGCATCGGGCGCCGTGAAGCGCAGGACCTGGAGCAGGTCGCTGGGAGCGGTTTCCAGCGCATCGGTTTGAGCGCGTTGCCAGAGTTTCTCTCCGTTGCGGTTTTTACCCTGGCGATCATTCTCCCCGGAGGCCAGGGTGTGTTGAAAGATGGCGTGGTTCTGCTGGCGGAAGGTGTCCAGGGTTTCGCGCATGGTCATGACGTCCGGGAAACCCATGCTGCAGGCCAGGCGTTGCCATTCCAGTTCCGAGCGCGGTAATTGCTGGGTCTGCTGATCATCGACCATTTGCAGACAGTGTTCGGTATTGCGCAGGAAAAGATAAGCGCGGCGAAGTTGGTCGACATCATCCGCAGGCAGAAGTCCGGCACTGGCGATGGCCGCAAGGGTATCCAAGGTGTTGGTGCTGCGCAGGGCGGGTTGGCGGCCACCGTGGATAATTTGCAGGGATTGACAGACAAACTCGATTTCACGGATGCCGCCTTGGCCTTTTTTGATGTCGTTGCTGCTGCCACCCTGTTCCGCATCCATGAGGGCTTTGACTTCCCGCAGACCGGTGAGGGCGGTGTAGTCCAGGTAGCGGCGATAGACAAAGGGGCGCAGGGTGTCGAGGAGGGATTGCCCAAAGGCGACGTCACCCGCGACGGGGCGCGCCTTGATAAAGGCGTAGCGCTCCCAGCCGCGGCCATGCACCTGATAGTATTGCTCCATGGCCGCGGCGGAGATGCAGAGGGGGCCGGCATCTCCGAAGGGGCGCAGGCGCATGTCGACGCGGAAGCAGAAACCATCAGCCGTGCGCTGATCGAGGGCCTGAATCAGCCAGCGACCGAGGCGCTGGAAGTAGGCACTGTTGTCGAGGGGGCTGGGGCCATCCGTCTCGCCGCCTTCGCCGTAGCAGAAGATGAGGTCGATGTCGGAGGAGAGGTTGAGTTCGCGCCCGCCCAGCTTGCCCATGCCGAGGATGGTGAAAGGCACCTCCTGACCGTCGCTGCTGCGGGGGGTGCCATGGCGCTGGCGCAGCATCGCCATGCCATAAGCATAAGCGTGTTGCAAGCAGATTTCGGCCAGTTCGCTGAGGGCGGCTACGGTTTCTGAATAATGTTCGCCGGGCTGACGATCCTGCCAGATGATTTCTACCATACGGGCATTGCGGTACTGGCGCAGATTGGCAAGGAAGACGTCGCTGCTGAGTCCATGGGTGGCGGTAAGGTCGCTGTCCCCGCCCCGTGCAAGGCGCAGCAACCAGTGGGGATGGCGTAGGAGGAGTTGGCGCGCAAAGGGGCTGACACAAGCGATATGTGCCCAGTGTGCGGCAAAGGAGGGTCCAAGGCGGCGGAGCTCGGCCTGTTCCTCAGCAGAGAGGGCTGCCCAGATGGTTTCGAGTAGTCCGATGATTGCCTCCGCCTCCAGGGGTACCAGGTTAATGGCGTGGATGGTCTCCTCGGGTAACTCAGGTGCCGCCATGCGTGCTCCTTCCGGTGGTGTTCCGCATCGTGTGTATGGGCAGTGTAACTTATCCCGGTTTTCGGGTCCGCATGGGGCTCTGTGGTGCTTCTTGTGCTAGCATTTTGTGCGGTTACCGTTGGCGCGTTACGCGGTGCTATATGGTAACGCGATCCGCAGAGAGAATCGTAGCAGGGAGCACATTTATTACCTCACGGCGTTTACCGGCGTTGACCGGACGGGTTGGCTGATGTTGCGGGCTTGCAGGAGAGGCGTGCCTTGCCGCATTTGCGCCTGACCTTGGTTGGTGTTCGCCGGGTGGGCGGTTGGCTGCTGGCCATCGTGCCGACTGTGCTGGTGTTGCTGGCGGTGGTTTTTTATCTCCTGCTGATTCCTCATCTGGAGTCATTGCGTCCCTATGTTTCTCAATACCTGTCGCGGGCTTGGGGCGCTCCGGTGCAGGTGCGCGGGATGCGCTTGAGCTGGAACTGGGGACCGTCGCTGGAATTGGCCACGTTGCGGGTGGGCCCGTCTGCACAGCCGGGACTGGCGCTGCACGGGGTGCATCTGCGCCTTTTTGCCCTGCCCCTGCTCTGGGGGGATCTGGTTGCGCAGGATTTCCGCGTTGCGGACGGCGAAGTGTCCGTCGTTCAGACAGCCAACGGTGGCTGGCAGGTGGCCGGACAGTCGCTGGGACATGGTGGGCCGCCTTTGCCACTGGATCTGGACTGGGCCCATGTGGATGTTCAGCACCTGACCGTACAATGGCGATCCCAGCCGCAGGCCGCTCCCGTTCCGCTGCAGGTACGGTGGCAGAGCAGTGGTGGCCTGCGTCCGCAGATGCAGGTGCAGGTGCGCTGGTCACCTCAAGGTCTGTTGCGCTACTCCGGAGCGGCGCGCGGCGCCTTTACCCGTCCGGGGCGCTCCTCTGGTCGCGGTAACTGGGTGTTGCAATCGTTGCCGCTGCCGTGGTTTCACCTCATGGATCCGCGCTTGCCGGTGTTGAGCGGTAGCGTGAGCGGCAGCGGGCGCCTGCAATGGCGTTATGGTTTGCCGCGCACCGCCACCGGGCAGTTTGTCATGCACGACGCCGGGGTGGACGGTAAGCAGTGGGCACAAATCCATGGCCATCTGGGCTGGAATGGAACGGGTTCCACTGGGACATTGCAGCTTGCTGATTTGACAGGGCTTGCCGCACAACCTTTGGCAGCGCGCTTGGAGCTCAACTGGCGCTATCGCCTGCAATGGCAGGTAGAAACGCCGCTGCTTCCCGCTGCACTCCTCCGGAACGTGCCGGAGGTGGCCCTCCCCGCGCAACTCCGTTGGATACCTCGGCAACGGTGGCAAGGCAGCCTGCGCGATCTGCGCTTCCACTCACACAGTGTCGGACACCAGCCCTCCACCTGGGAGTTTCAGGCAGGACTTCATGGTATTGGTGTTTCGCCCCACGGACACTGGTTCGGCGTGCAGGGCCTTAGCGGCGACCTCGTCCTTCGCCCGGAAGTCATGAAATTTCATATGGTTAGTCAGCAACTTGCCCTGGATTGGCCGCAGCGTTTTGCGGCGCCGCTGCACTTGCAGGAAGTCTCGGCACAGATTGCCGCCCGGAAAATAGGTACAGACTGGGCGATTCAGGCCAATCCGATCGCGTTTCAGGGTCCTGGTCACCTGCACGCCAGCCTCGCGGTGCAGGGCCAGCAACTGCGTCTGAAGGCTCAGCTTGACGATATGCCGACGACGGCGATGGCGGATTTCGTACCGCAGAGCGGTATTAGTCCTGCTCTGCGCCACTGGTTGCTTCAGGCCTTTCAGGCGGGGTCATTGCAGCATGCTGATCTGCAGTGGCAGGGACCATGGGATCGCCTGCCACGCCAGGCGCCGGGCGAGCATTTTTCGCTGCGGGCGAATTTTCGCCATGTGACCCTGCATTATGCCCCGCACTGGCCAATAGCGACGCAAGTGAACGCGCAACTCCTTTGGGCGGGAGATCGCCTTTCCGTCCAGAGTCATCGTGGTGACATTTTCGGGGTGCCAGTGGCTTCTGCCAGCATCGCTCTCAACCATCTCTTCGCAGCGCATACCTCGCCGCTGCAGGTAACTTTGAAGACGCCGATCCCGCTGGATAAATTGCTGCCTTTTTTGCGGGAAACACCCGTATTGGAGGGCAAGGCCGTGGCGCATATGCCCTTGCATCTGACGGGGCAGGGGCAATTGCAATTAGCCCTCAGCATCCCTTTCGGGGCTGAGAAGAGCCAGGTGGATGGCCGGATCGATCTCCGTCACGCGGGAGTCGGATGGGGCGGCTGGCAAGCCACCAGCATGCAGGGGCCGGTTTATTTTCAGCGGGATAAGGTTCAGGTTGACGGGCTGAAAGGCGTTTTTGCCGGTGGTCCCGTGCAGGCGAGCCTGCAGGCCAGTCAACTGGAAACCGCGCCGCGCCTGCGCTTTTCGCTGCAGGGTGAGTTGCACGCGGCTGCTCTGCCGATGCCGGAGCGCTGGCGCACGGCTTTCAGTGGCACCGTCCCATATCAGGGTAGCGGTACGCTGTTGAACAACGCGCTGCATTTCAAGGGCGATGCCGACCTGCGCCAAAGCCGTAGTGCTTTGCCGGCGCCTTTGAATTGGGCATCAGGCAAGGGTGGAGGCCTGACCGTGCAAGGTCATGGTAATGTGGCCCACCATCTGCAAGTCGATTTCAAGCTACCTATGGGGGCTGCCGTCCTGGCTTGGCAACGGGATGAATCCGACTGGCGATGGGAGGCTGGCGCCGCACGTTTGGGTGGGAAAATCCCCCCGCTACTGCCCAGCGCCGGGTTTTCCCTTCAGGGTGGTGGCGATAGCTTCTCCGTGGGGCCGTGGCTGAGCATGCTGAAAGGTGAAGAAGACCGTGGGACATGGCCGGAAATCCGCTTCGACCTGCGTTGGCGGCATCTGCGTTTTCTGCAACAGGATTGGCCGGATGTGCAGATGCGCGGCCAGGTGGCGGCGGAGAAGCTGCATCTGCAATGCGTCAGCCCCCAGTTAGCCGGTGCTTTACAATATGCGCGGGCGCCGCAGCCCACGGTTCCCGCCCAACTCCGTCTGGACATCCAGAAATTAAGTATCGCGGCACCGATCTCCGCGGGGTCCTCTGCCGCCGTCCTTTCGCAAACACTGCAGGGCGCCGTGGGTAGCCCGCTGACACTGCATACTCATATCGCGCAACTCGATTGGCATGGCCACAAGGTGCATGACGTACAGTTGGATGCAGGGCGATCGGCGACTGGCTGGAACATTGCCATGCTCAAAGGCAACTGGGCAGGCAGTCAATGGGATTTTAAAGGGTCGTGGCAGGGCACAGGAGCGGGTCAGTCGGCCTTTCAGGGAAATATCCGCAGCAACAATATTGCGCCTGTGCTGCAGGACATCGGCATGGAGACCCTGGACTACGGCCGTGCCGATTATGCAGGAAAACTGTCCTGGCCAGGCGCGCCCTGGGATTTCTCCGCGGCGCATCTCCGCGGAAATATACAATCAAAGCTGTGGAATGGTCGTCTCGGAAAGCTGGGTACGGATATTTCCTGGCTCGTTTTCCTGAATCCTACGACGTTATTGCAAGACGTTCTCACCTTTGATTATCGCCCGCTCTTCGGCAATGGTTTGTTTTTTTCCAAGCTTTCTGCCGATTTCCAGGTGCAGGATGGTGTCGCCCATACCCGCAATCTGCTCCTTGAGTCCAGCGCGCTCGAAATGCAGGGGAGCGGCGATGTTGATTTAACGCACCGAACCATGCGTATGGCATTGCGGGTTTATCCCCTGCAGAGTTTTGACTTGCTCCTCGGGCATTTCCCCATACTCGGTCCCGCTCTCTTCGGGAAATCGGGCAAGGTGCTAGAATGGCGTTATCAGGTGGACGGACCCTGGGGGCATCCGGTGGTGCGTCCGGTGCATGTACCGGCCAAAACCGGAGGGGGAAGGTCATGAAAGCGCAGGTTGCTGTGGTGCAGATGGTGTCTTCGGACGTGCTGGCGGATAATCTCGCCCATGCCGGGGATCTGCTGGAGCAGGCGGCTGCGGGAGGTGCGCAACTGGTACTTTTGCCAGAAAATTTTGCGCTCATGGGGCACGATGAAAAAGCCAAACTGGCCGTTATGGAGATGGATGGCGATGGTCCGATCCAATCCTGGCTGGCAGCGCAGGCGCAGCGCCTGGGCTTGTGGTTGATAGGGGGCAGTATCCCCCTGGCCGCCCCTGACGGACGCTGCTATGCTGCTTGCCTGACCTTCGACCCCGCCGGCCAACGCCAGGCGCGTTACGACAAGATACACCTCTTTGACGTCGATCTGGCGGGCGGCGAAAGTTACCGTGAGTCCCGCACCATCGCTCCCGGCAGCACCCCGGTGGCCGTGACCACGCCTTGGGGCCAGCTTGGCCTCTCCATCTGCTATGACCTGCGTTTTCCGGAGTTGTACCGCAGTTACGCAGGGGCTGAACTACTGGTCGTCCCCAGCGCCTTTACCCAGCAGACGGGTGCCGCGCACTGGGAGTGTCTGCTGCGGGCGCGTGCCATCGAGAACCAGGCCTACGTGCTTGCCGCTGATCAGGGTGGGTTACACCAGAACGGCCGCCAGACCTTTGGCGGTAGTATGATTGTTGATCCCTGGGGTCAGGTGCTGGCCCGCATGGACCAGGGCGAAGGGATCGCGCTGGCCCAAGTTGACATGGAATTTTTGCAGCACTGTCGCAGTAATCTGCCCGCCCTGCAGCATCGCCGCCAGTTATTTTGCGGCGCTTACCAGGCGATATAGGCGTAACCCTTCTGTTGCAGGGTGATGAGGTCCACCGCGCCGCTGAACACCGGCTTCGCCTCGGAAATCAGGTCCGCATTGTCAATATGAATGGTCTTCATGGTTTGCTCGCAGGCATTAAAGACCACACCATACATGGACAAGCTTTGTACTTGTTCCATAATGAATTTCTCGTAGTGTTGATGGTTCTTCTCCGCTTTGACCAGCAACCAGATACCGGGTCCGAAACAGTCGATGACGATGTCCGCATCGTTATTGAAATGCTGCAGGACCATTGCCGCACTGTGCAGAATATCTAAAATATAGGCTCCATCAGATTTGTTGAGTTGATAGACCACCTTGTTCTTGGTGGGTTCCATCATCCCCCCGGCCGTGCTCTGACCGGCGACGGCCAGAGCACCGACTCCGGCTGCGAGTCCCCCCATGAAGTGGCGGCGGGAATGGTTTTTGGTTTGAGCCATGCTATCCTCCTGAACTTTACGGGTTGCGATAATCACCCTAAGACTAGCAAAACTTGCGCCGACGTGAATTCGGCAGATGAGGAGCGTATGTGTGAATGTTGAGCCGGTATTCTTCAGAGGTCGTGCATGAAGCAATTTAACGGTGCATTTTTCCGTGACCTGTGGCGGATGATCAAACCCTATTGGTGGCACTCTGATGAGCGTTGGATGGCTCGCGGGGTGTTTGCCTTCATTATCCTGCTCAACCTGTTCATGGTCTTTATTTCCTACCGTATTACCGAGTGGTATGCGGTGTTCTGGAATGCCTTGCAGCGCTTTGCGGTGAATGCCGCCTGGCACCAGATGCTGATTTTTCTCGGGCTGGCCACGCTGTACATTGTCGCCGCAGTGTCCCAGACCTTTTTTACCCAGATGCTGGAGATCCGCTGGCGGCGTTGGCTGACAAAGCATTATCTGGATGCCTGGCTGGCTAAAAGTACTTTCTATCACATGCAAATACTGGGTGACGGCACCGACAACCCGGATCAGCGTATCAGCGAGGATCTGGCCAGTTTCACCGGGCAGACGCTGAGTATTGTGATTGGCCTGCTCAGCTCGGTCACGACCCTCGTTGCCTTTGTGTTCATGCTCTGGGAATTGTCGGCCATGATTACCATTCCCTGGCAGGGCAATCTTTACACAATCCCCGGCTATCTGGTTTGGGCGGCGCTCATTTATTCCATATTCGGCACCATTCTGGCCGCGCTTATCGGGCGGCCGCTCATCAATCTGAACTTCAACCAGGAGCGCTTTCAGGCAGATTTCCGTTTTAGTATGATGCGCCTGCGTGAAAACAGTGAGAGTGTCGCGCTGTATGGCGGCGAGACCGAGGAGCGCCATCATTTCTTGCAGCGATTCGCCAATGTATATGCTAACTATTGGCGGATTATCTGGCGGTCCATGCGTCTGAACTGGTGGGTATCGGGGTATGGTCAGGTTGCCATTATTTTTCCAATCCTGGTGAGTTTGCCAGCCTATTTTGTGAATAGGGCGATTGGCATCGGCGGGCTACAGCAGATTGCTGCGGCTTTTGGTCAGGTGCAAGGCGCGTTGTCCTTCATCGTCAGCAGCTACGGCAGCCTCGCCAACTGGCATGCGGTGGTCGATCGCCTGCGTTTTTTTGAGCAGTCTATGGATGAAGTACGGGTCATCCGTGAAACCCATTACCAGATTGAGCGTAAGGATGGTCCGCGACTGCTCGTGAAAGATCTCAATGTGCGTCTGCCCGATGGCCGGGAATTGATTCATCATTTGGATATGGATGTGCAGCGTGGGGAGCGTTTGCTGATCATGGGTCCATCCGGTGGTGGAAAAAGCACGCTGGTACGTGCTTTGGCGGGCATTTGGCCCTTTGGCGAAGGGGTCGTGGAAATGCCCCAGGGCGATCGTCCGCTCTTCCTGCCGCAGAAGCCTTATCTGCCCTTGGGCACCTTGCGTGATGTGCTGGTGTACCCCTTCGGGGTGCCGGGGATCAGCGATGCCCGGCTGCGACAAGTGCTCCATCTGGTCGGTATGGATGCACTGGCCGACAAGTTGGAGGATGCCCGTTTGTGGTCCCATGTCTTGTCTTTGGGTGAACAGCAGCGTCTGGCCTTTGCCCGCATTCTGTTGCAGAAGCCCCAATGGGTATTTTTGGACGAAGCCAGTTCCGCACTGGATGAACCGGCAGAGGATGCGCTTTACCATATGCTCGTTGAGGCGCTGCCAGAAACCGCCATCATCAGTGTTGGCCACCGTTCCAGTCTGTTGCAGCATCATCAGTATTGCTTGCGTCTGCAAGACGGCGGGCGTTGGCACCTGGAGACCGTTGTCCATCCCGTCCCTGGGGGGCAACAGTCGGCACCGGTCTGATGATGACAGACGGGAAGAATACCCTCTGTTTTATTCCCATCCATCGTAATGAGTTGAAAAGGAGACCCAATATGGCTATGACCGCAAAAGATTTGCCGACTGGTGGGGCAATGCCCGAATTCTGTCTGCCCATCGGTGGCCAGGCAAAACAATGGTGCAGCACGCAGGCACGGGGCAAGCCTTTGCTGGTGCTTTTTATCTGTAATCACTGTCCCTATGTAATCCATATCAGTAAGCGTTTAGGCGAATTGGCGACGCAATGGCAGCAGCAGGGTGTGCAGGTGGTGGGCATCAACAGCAACGATGCAGTGGCCTATCCTGAAGATGCCCCGGGAAAAATGCCCGCAGAGGCCTGGCGCGCTGGATATTCCTTCCCTTATCTGTTTGATGAAGAGCAAAGTGTGGCCAAGGCCTTTAATGCGGTGTGTACGCCTGATATTTTCCTTTTTGATGGGGCGGGCGAACTGTTTTATCACGGCCAGTTTGATGCGAGTCGTCCCAAGAATAGCCTGCCGGTGACGGGTGAAGATTTGGCGGCAGCGGTCGCGGCGGTGTTGACGGGTGCCGAGCCGCCAGCCAAAGCGCTGCCCAGCATTGGTTGCAGTATCAAATGGCGACCGGGTAACGAGCCGGAGGACTGGGCATGAGTGCGCAGAACCTTTGTGCTGTAGTGACCGGTGCCTCTTCCGGCATCGGAGCGGCTGCGGCGCGCCTGCTGGCAGCACAGGGATACCGGGTGATTCTTGGTGCTCGGCGGTTGGAGCGTTTGCAGGTACTGGCGACTGAGTTGGGAGGGGAAGCTATTCTTCTGGACGTAACCGATGCGGCCAGTGTGGCTGCATTTGCGGCTCAGCTACCGCTTGGGATCGATGTTCTGGTCAATAATGCGGGTGGTGCGCTGGGGCTGGAATCCCTTGCGAACTTAAATGAGGCCCACTGGCAGGATATGTGGCAAAGTAATGTCCTCGGCCTTGCGCGCATGACTAAAGCGCTTTATCCCAATCTATTGAGAGCGTCTTCCGGGATTGGTCATGTGGTGAATATCGGCAGTGTTGCCGCCCACGAAACCTATGTTGGCGGGGGAGGTTATACGGCCTGCAAACATGCGGTAAGGGCGATCACGGAGACTATGCGTGCGGAATGGCTGGGCCAGCCTCTGCGGGTGACGGAGATTGATCCTGGTTTGGTGGAGACGGAATTTAGTCTCGTACGTTTCGACGGTGATGCAGAGCGGGCCGCCAGCGTCTATGTCGGCATGGAGCCTCTGGTAGCTGCAGATATCGCTGACGCTATCCTGTGGGCGGTAACGCGGCCTGCCCATGTGAATATTGACGAAATTATCATTAAGCCCCGGGATCAGGCACGGGTAGGAATGGTGCATCGGCGTTGATGCCGGTTTACTACGGATGGAAGAGCCACATTGACCTCTCAAGAAGAAAAACTACGCATTGGTCAGGTGCTGCTGCAGCGGGGGTTTATCTCCCCTGAGCAGCTCGACCGTGCTATTGCGCGACAGACTGTCGGAGGAGAGCGTTTAGGTAAACTGCTCATCGCTGACGGTTTGGTGAATGAACAAGATCTGGTCTTCAGTCTCAGTTATCAGGCACGCCTGCGACACGAGGATCGGCGCGCTAAAAGTGCACGAATGCTAGCGGGGTCGACGGAAAAATTGCGCGCTGATCTGGAGAAGCAGGCGTTAGACCTACTCAAAGAATGGCAGCAGCGGGTGCCGCGGATACCCGATCGCGAAGGCGGCGGGGAGCGAAAACGGCGCGAGGCTGCATTACGTCAGTCCATGGATTTCCCGCGTGCGCTTACTGTAGCCCAGGAGGCTATTGAATTGGCTAAACGCAAAGGTGATCTTGGTCGTATCCGACGCTTGCTCAGCGTATTGCAGCAAGTGGAAAAGGACTTTATCGCTTTTCGCCAGGCCATCGCTGGCGCGTCACTTCATCCGGTGCAGGAGTGGGTGGCGCGCTGGCAGGCTTTGCAGGAATTGGGTAAAGACGTGCAGAAGGCGGCAGTTTAACCGGTCCAGTGACGATGATCAGTGAAAAATGGCGTGCAATAAACCAGTGGCCGCCTGTTGCTTTTTTGCGACAAAGTGGATAAGTTTATGGCTCTGACGCTGCCGACGTAGACGCAGTAGGCGCTTTTGCAATTCACGTTTGATGCGCTGCCGCTCGTGGCCCGCCATGAATGATGCGTAGCTAGGGAAGCTGCGTACCCGGCGTAGGGCGGCCAGAAGATTCGCGGTGCTGTCCATGTCAGTCTCCATTGCTCTGCTCTGATAAATATAAGGGCTCACAGCAATAGTCGTGCCAAAAAAATAGGTCATTAGAATCGGGAAGCTGGTGTTTTTGGGTGGGTCAGTTGGAAAAAATCTGTCACATTTGAACGACAATACTTCGTCGCAGCGAAGCCGCAGTGGGAATTCGGCTATTAGCAGGGCTACTTTGGTCTTCGTCGCAAAAAGCCCCCAGGTCCCGTCGTCGTTTTACATCAACGGCGCCGGAACGCGTCCAGGACCAGTATCACGGCACCGATGGAAATGGCACTGTCGGCGATGTTGAAGTAAGGCCAGTAGAGGCTGCCCCAGTGGGCGCCAATAAAATCGATCACATAGCCCAGGCGGATGCGATCAATCAGGTTGCCGACCGCGCCGCCGAGAATCAGCGCGAGTGATATGGCGGTCCAGGTGGAGCCGGGCTTGAGCCGTCGCAGGATGGCGACGATGACCACGACCACCAGCAGGGCGATACCGATGAGTAACCAGCGTTGCCAGCCGCCAGCTCCTGCCAGGAAGCTGAAAGCGGCGCCGGTATTGTGGATCAGGCGGAAATTGAGCAGGCCCGGAATGATGACAATACCCTGCCCCACCCGCCAGATGTGGCTCAGCCAGAGCTTGACGCCCTGATCCAGCAGGATGACCCCGAGCGATAACCATAAATAACGCAGCATCAGCAGAACTCCCGTGTTTCGCCGGGTAAGGCGAGGTTTTCGACGCAGCGGTCGCAAATATCCGGATGCTCGGGATGACGACCCATGTCCGGGCGACGATGCCAGCAGCGCGCGCACTTTTGGGCATCACTGGGCCGGACCTGTATGGCGATGCCGGGGATGATATCGCTGCAGCCTTCCGGGCGTTCTCCATAGGGGTGCAGGGCGCACTCCGAGCTCAGCAGGAAAAAGCGCAGATCCTCACCGAGTGGCACGAGAAACTCAAGCCAGTCGCTGTTGGCGTAAAGGGCGATTTCGGCATCCAGGCCGGAGCCAATCTTTTTTTCCTGACGCAGGGGTTCCAGAGTGGCATTGACGGCGTCCCGCAACCGACTGAGCCGCTCCCAACGTGCATTTAGCACTTCACTATCAGTAGGTAGTGTAATTTTCGGATATTGCGCAAAAAACACGCTGGGGGACGGGCGATCGCCCATCTCGTTCCAGATTTCTTCAGCGGTGAAGCTCAGGATGGGGGCCATCCACACCACCATGGCTTCGAGCATCTGCCAGAGTACCGTCTGCGCTGAGCGCCGCGCCCGCGCGGCGGCGGGGGTGGTGTAGAGACGATCTTTGAGCACATCCAGATAGAGCCCGCCCAGATCCACTGAGCAGAAGTGGTGCAGACGCTGCTGGACGCGGAGGAATTGATACTCGCTATAGGCAGCGCGAATTTCCTCCTGCAGGAGCGCGGTACGGGCCAGCATCCAGCGGTCCATTTCCAGCAGATCCGCCGTGGGCAGGGCATCCGTGGCCGGATTAAAGTCGTGGGTGTTGCCCAGCATATAGCGAGCCGTATTGCGGATGCGCCGGTAGCTGTCGCCCAGCTGCTTGAGGATGGTGTCGGAAATGGGGATCTCGCTGCGGTAGTCCTCCGAGGCCACCCAGAGGCGCAGGATGTCCGCGCCGTAGCGGTCGATGATTGCCTGTGGGGCAATGACGTTGCCCACGGACTTGCTCATCTTCCGGCCTTCGCCATCGACGGTGAAGCCGTGGGTCAACACCGCTTTGTAGGGTGCCCGCCCGCGGCTGGCGACGGACTCCAGCAGAGAAGACTGGAACCAGCCGCGATGCTGATCGGAGCCTTCCAGATAAAGGTCCGCCGGACTGTGCAGTTCGGGACGTTGCTCCAGTACAAAGGCGTGGGTGCAGCCGGAGTCGAACCAGACGTCGAGAATGTCCGTGACCTTGTGGAAGTGATCGTGGCCGCAGCCGCTGCAGCGGGCATCCGCAGGCAGAAAATCGCTGTCCGGCTGGTTGAACCAGGCATCGACCCCACCCGCTTCCACCGCCTGGGCGGTACGCTCGAAGGTGTTGGCATCGCGCAGGGGCTCGCCGCACTGGGCACAGGAGAAGAGTGCGACGGGCACGCCCCAGGCGCGTTGCCGGGAGATGCACCAGTCTGGACGCTGGTTGACCATGCCGGCGATGCGGTCTTCGCCCCAGTCGGGAATCCACCGGGTGGCGTCGATGGCAGCGATGGCCTTCTCGCGTAGACCATTGGCGCCCATGCTGATGAACCACTGGGGTGTGGCGCGGAAGAGCAGGGGGGTCTTGTGGCGCCAGCAATGGGGATAACTGTGGCGGATTTTCTCAAAGTGGAGCAGGGCGTCGCGCTCGCGCAGCAGGGCAGGTACCCGTTCATTGGCTTCCTGCACGGTGATGCCCCCCAGACTCAGGGGCAGATCATCTTTGAAGTGGCCGTTGTCGAGCAAGGGGCTGTCCACCGGCAGGTGATAGTGCCGGGCCGCTTCATAGTCATCCACACCATGGGCGGGGGCGGTATGCACGCAGCCGGTGCCTGCCTCCAGGGTGACATGCTGACCGAGGATGACCGCCACTTCCCGATCCAGGAAAGGGTGCTTGAGCTGGAGACCCTCCAGCACCACACCGGCGAACTCGGCCAGCACTTCTGCTTCCGGGTGCCCATAGCGGGCGAGGGCGCTTTCTGCCAGTGCCGCGGCGAGGATCAGATGCCGGTTGCCGGAGCGCAGCAATACGTAGGTATATTTCGGGTGCACGGCTACCGCCTGATTGGCGGGCAGGGTCCACGGCGTGGTCGTCCAGATCACCACGCTGGCCTCTACAGGTTCAGCGAGGCCAAGGCGTTGGTTCAGGTCGGCGGCGTCGGCGACGACGAAGGCGACGTCGATAGAAGGATCGCTGCGATCCTGATATTCCACTTCCGCCTCCGCTAGGGCGCTGCCGCAGTCTACACACCAGTGTACCGGCTTGGCACCGCGTATCACCTGGCCGCTCACCGTCAGGCGACCGAGTTCCCGCAAAATATTGGCTTCGGCCGTGAAGTGCATGGTCAGGTAGGGTTTCTGCCAGTCCCCGATAATACCGAGGCGCTCGAAATCCTGCCGTTGCCCGGCAATCTGGCCTTCCGCATAAGCACGGCAGGCATTGCGGAAGGCCTGGGCCGTGACCTTTTCGCCGGGACGTCCCAGTTCCTTTTCCACCTGAATCTCAATGGGCAGTCCGTGGCAGTCCCAGCCCGGCACATAGGGCACCCGGAAGCCTTCGCTTAGCTTGCTTTTGTTGATGATGTCCTTGAGCACCTTGTTGACCGCATGGCCGATATGAATCTTGCCGTTGGCGTAGGGTGGGCCATCATGCAGGATGAACGCCGGGCTTTCAGCGCGCGCCTTTTGCAGCGCTCCGTATAGATCATGCTCCTGCCAGCGGGCCAGGGTCGCGGGTTCGCGCTCCGGCAGTTTCCCCTGCATGGGAAAGTCGGTTTTAGGAAGGTTAAGGGTCTGCTTGTAGTCCATGATTATTCAAAGTCCTGGGGGTGTTCGGCGAAAAAGTTTCGGGTGTTCACGACGTCATTGTCGATGGCGGCCTTGAGGGTGTCGAGATTGGCATATTTCTCCTCGTCCCGCAGCTTGTGGTGCAGCTCTACGGAAACCTGCTGGCCATAGAGATCGGGGCTGTCCGTATCCAGACAGTGGGCCTCCAGTACCATCAACTTGCCGCCGACGGTGGGGCGCAGGCCGACACTGATGGCGGCGATCCAGTTTCCTTTCGGGCTCAACAGTCGTCCGGCAAAGATACCTTTGACCGGCACCGGGCGGCGATTCAAAGGGATATTGGCGGTAGGAAAGCCCAGTTCCCGGCCCAGATGATCGCCATGCACGACCCGTCCACAGAGGGCATAGGGACGTCCCAGCCAAGCCGCCGCCTGTGCTAAGTCTCCGGTCTGTAAAAAAGCGCGGATACCGGTGCTGCTCACCCGTTGGCCGTCGAGCAGAAAGGGGGGCTGCTCTTTCACCGAAAAGCCATACTGCTGTCCGAAGCGGATGAGCATGTCCAGATCTCCGTGCCGTCCCGCCCCAAAGCGGAAGTCGTGGCCGACGCTCAGCAGCCCGCAACGCAATTGTTTGACCAGTATCTGAGTAATGAAATCCTCGGCAGACAGGTTGGCCAGCGCCTGATTAAAGGGCAGGCAAGTGATGTTCTGTACCCCGTTTTGGCGGAGTGCTACTACCTTTTCGCGCAGGCTGCTGAGGCGTGGTGGCGCGTCCGTACCCCGGAAAAACTCTCGGGGCAGGGGCTCGAAGGTGAGGACCGCCGTCGGTAGCCCACTTTCCCGCATGGTCCCCAGTAGTGCCTGATGGCCGCGATGCACCCCATCGAAATTGCCGATGCTGACCGCCTGGGTTGACTCAGCGGTGCGGGTGCTGCGGCGATGGAGGAAGGGATGCATGCGCTTCAGTGAGTCCGGGTTTGCCAAAAAATGTCGTCATCTTAGCGTAAAAATATGGATTACCCTAGATTGGGGCGTAGTCCGCCTTCCTCACCGCTCCTGCCCCTCGCCCGCAGTCGCCCAACCGGGTTGATGCGCCTGCAATATGTCCGACAGAGGGCGGCGCTGCCCAAATCCCTGGTCGTGGCCATGATAGAAGCCCAAGGCTACTTCAGGGTATCTCCAGCACAAATAACCGTCGCCGGTATCAAAATCCACCAGCCACAGCCCGGAAACGACCACGCCCAGCCTTTCCATCTTGTTGATCCAGCGCTGAACAATCTCTTCGTAGTGGCCTTCGTGTTGGGTCAGTGCCGCGCGGTTCTCCATGCTGATGCGCATGGATTCCAGTACTGAAGTCAACTCGTCGTGCGCCTGGGCGGTAATAAAACGCACCATGGGAAAAATGGCCTCTGCCTCGTGCAGGGTGAACACCCTTACCTGGCCGGGTCGTTGAATGGCGAAGACCGTATCACCATGTCCGTGTGGTTCGTCTGAATCAGGCACGGGAAGACCTCCGTCGGTATAAATCGCGTAACTCCCGAATGCCGAGCCACCATCCGCCCATAAGGTATAAAACGGCGGCGAGAAGCACCAGGCCGAGTACCCGCAACAGCCGTTCCCAGAGGGGCAGCGACAGCCAAAGGGCAGCATCTCCCCGCAACCACAGCAAGACGATCCCCATGAGTAAGGCTAACCCTGCGGTTTTTAGCAGGAAGACCCACCAGCCCCGCTGTGGTTGATAAAGCCCGTCGCGGTGCAAACGACGCCAGAGCATGAAGGCGTTGACCAGCGCCGCTGAACTGGTCGCCAGAGCCAGTCCCAATTGCTGCAATGGCCAGGCCAGGATAAGGCTGATACCCATATTGACGGCGACACTGATCATACCAAAGCGCACCGGTGTGCGTGTGTTCTGATGGGCATAGAAGGCGGGGGCGAGCACCCGTGCAGCAATGATCGGCAGGATGCCGAGGCCATAACCTATCAGGCTCAAGGTGCTTTGCCGGGCATCCTCCGCCGTGTAGGCCCCATAACGAAACAGGCTGATCAGCAAGGGTTGCGCCAGGATGAGCAGGCCGACAGTAGCGGGCAGCCCAATGAGCCAGGTCAGTCGCAAAGCCCAGTCCAGGGTTTGCGGGAATTGCGGCGAGCGCTCCGTTGCCTGCCGGGAGAG
This sequence comes from Acidithiobacillus sp., assembly GCF_027322205.1. Classification (GTDB taxonomy): domain Bacteria; phylum Pseudomonadota; class Gammaproteobacteria; order Acidithiobacillales; family Acidithiobacillaceae; genus Acidithiobacillus. The sequence continues at coordinate 10,256 of NZ_DAHVHY010000014.1, read as the reverse complement.
CAGCGGCAGTACTACCGTTCCCAGCGCCACCCCGAAGACGCCCAAAGGAAACTCCACCAGGCGATCGGAATAATACAGATAAGACACCACATTGGCCCCCACTAAAGAGGCGAGAATAGTGTTCATAAACAAGTTAATCTGTGCTACCGACGCGCCAAAAGCTGCGGGTCCCATCAGCCGTAGTAATTTGCTTACGCCGGGATCACGGCGCCGCAGGCGCGGCCAGTGCAGGTGCCCGACCCGCTTCAGTGCCGGTAGTTGAAAAAGGAGTTGCACCACGCCACCGATAAGCACGCCCCAGGCCACGGCTATAGCGGGTTGTTGCAGATGTGGCGCCCAGAAGATGGCGGTGGCGATGATGCTGAGATTCAGGAAAACCGGTGTGAAGGCGGGCACGGTAAAATGCCCGTAGGTATTAAGTACGCCGCCAGCCAGCGCTACCAGCGAGACAAGGAAGAGGTAGGGGAAGGTGATGCGCAGTAGTTCTACGGTGAGGTGAAACTTGTCCGGATTAGCCGCGAAACCGGGCGCGATGGCGTAGACAACGGCACTGGCACTCAGTATCCCAACGATGGTGACGACCGCCAGGGTAAGGGCCAGCCAGCCCGCCACGTCGGCGACAAAAGCCTGAGTCTCCTCGATAGACCGTGTAGCTCGATATTCCCCCAGCACGGGGACGAAAGACTGGGAGAAGGCCCCCTCACCGAACAGACGCCGGAACAGATTAGGAACACGGAAAGCCACAAAAAACGCATCGGCCATTTCGCCAGCGCCAAAGAGTCGCGCCAGAATCACGTCGCGGGCAAAGCCCAACAGGCGTGATACCATAGTGTTGCTGCCCACCTTGAGCACGCTGCGCAGGGGAGAGGGGCTGCTCATGGTGAGGTGACCGTCAGGTGGAGAGGGTTCATTATTTGATTCTGGCACGCTGCTAGGGGCGCGCCAAGAGTACACTGCAGCGTGCCGCCAATAATGTATCCTTTTTATGCGGTGGTTTGGTGTTGCTCAGGTCGAATCATATCCTGCATAAGTTCCTTAAGCCCCTCTTCCAAGGTGACTTTCGGCCTCCCCAGGCGCTCAAGCATAGCCCCGTTTTGCGCGACCGACTGGCGGATGTCACCGGGAATGTCGGGTACGTGGCTTAGTGCGACTTCGCCCCCGAGGATCTGTGCCATGACTTCCGTTAGCCGTCGGATGGTGACAGCCTGTCCCCCAGCGACATTAAGCACCCCGAGGTAATCACTAAATAATGCGGCGACATTCGCTCGGGCGACATCACGGACATGGATAAAGTCCCGCTCCTGTAAGCCATCGCCACGTACCGTCAACGGCCGACCCGCGAAAATCAGGTGAATAAATTTCGTAATTACCCCGCTGTAGGGAGAAACTGGATCCTGCCGGGAACCATAAACATTAAAGTAACGAAGCCCAAGCTGCGATGTGCCGTGCAGACGTGCATAGAGGGATGCGTATTGCTCATTGATGATTTTCTCCAATCCATAGGGGGAGATGGCACTGACCGGACTGGTCTCCCTGATCGGCAATTCGACAGGTTCGCCATACACTGCTGCGGATGACGCATAAACCAGGCGAGCATCGACCTTGTGTGCGGCATCCAGAACGGTCAGAAATCCCAAAATATTCTGTTGGCAGGATTGAATGGGGTTGTCGACACTTTTTTGCACGGATACCTGCGCTGCGAGATGAAGTACATGACTGACACCGTCAGCGGCGGCCTGCACGATTTCGTAGTCGAGAATATCACCATGAATAAACCGCAGTTGGTTGCTTTTGGGTAAGTTACTCCGACTGCCTGTAGAAAGGTTGTCCAGGACGCGCACCTGATAGCCGGATTCGAGCAATAGCTCCACGGTATGCGAGCCAATAAACCCGGCACCACCGGTGACGAGAACCGGTGCAGATCCAGAATTCGGTACAGACATTGTAGCCCCTTTTTTGATTATTTGTGAGGATTTATAGTTATTAACTGTAGTCATTTTTCATGAAGGTTTCATATTCTATTTCTGCGAAGTCATAGTTCAATATTCCCAGACCAGTAATGTCGGTGATAAGAAGAGAAAACATGAAACCAGCACCATATAAAAACGGGCCGATCCAAAGAGTAAGCCCAGTGAATAGTATATTGCCTATTAGAAAAATGCTGACGAGAGAAAATATGCGTCCACGCCGATCGAGATAGAAGTAAACATTAAGGATGCTCATAAGCAAAAGTTGCAGGCTGACCCCGATAATATCAAATTCAAATATCCTGACATAGCTTTGAGAATACCCCAAAATCGCCATAATTCGCGCTGCGAAAGCGATGCTCAAAAGGATTATTATGCCCTGGACCTTGGCGATATCCAGAAACCCGCGCCGCGCGGCTTCAACCATGGCATTTTTAGCGAGGGCGATTTCCGCATAAACAGCGCCGCCGCGAATGGCGCTATAGAAGTTATCGTAGGCTTCGACAAAATCCGTCTCTAACCGTAGGAGAAATACCGCAAGCCCGGGAACGATGAGGAGATAAGAGAGAAAGATGGGGACATCATACACGGGTGATGCTCGCAATGGACCAATAATGGGACCGCTGGTATCCGGGTAAAACCAAAACATGATTTTATCTGCCCAGATGCCCAGGTTAAAAATAAGGCCAATAGGAATAAGCGACCAAAACGGTTTTCGGTTGTGAAATAACGCGGGGGACAGATCTGCTGATCCCGGATACTGAAGAATCACTAACGCGCCCAGGGACAGGAGCAGCAGCGCTTGCCCGATATCGAAGGCTAACAGATATCCGTCAAGATCGTAACGCCGCAGCAGTACGCCAATGCCGACCACGCTCGCGTAAGCGATAAAATAGGAAACCAGTAGCCCTTTATAGTTTTTTATGCTGCTGGCCATAATGGTCAGGATCCAGATATTACAAAGTTCCACGAAGCCAACTTCCATGAGAATGACATAGTTTTCACTCTCATTTTTGAAAAACAATATCCCAACAGGCAACGCGAATAGCGTGGCTACCAGAGTAGTAACTGCGAGCATGGCCAGCAGCGCGCCGATGACCATCGCCTGACGGCGCGCAAAAAGAATATCGGCAATGAAGCGCGTAAAAATTAACTGACCAAGTCCCGTAACAATCAAGGAAAAAGCAATCAGGTAGGTGACAGATACCTGAAACTGAATGACGGGCAGGTGATCGGCCGTCATGGCTAAGGAAAAAATACCCAGCAGTAAAACCCCAACAATTGATAATATCCAGGGTCCAGAAGCAATCACCCCCGCGTAGGCATATCCTTGAAGCAGGCCAAAATAACTGTCATTACGAAGAATCTTGCGCAGTTCGAAGCCTATTCCGGCCATGTCTCGTCCTTTCTCTTCAGCCCGTACAGCGCCTGATAGGCGGCGAACATGTGCTTCTCCTGATAAAATCGTTCGACGCGCGCGATCGCGGCGGAACTCATCTCTGTCCAAATCTCGCGATGATACAAAACCTTTTGAATGGAAGCTGCCAGCGCATTCGGATTGGCGATTGCGACAATCTCCCCCGCCGTTCCGATTTCCCGGTCTTCTGGTGACTTGCCAAGAATCAGCTCACGGCATGAGCCGACATCGGTGGCGATGACGGGTATGCCGGCGGCAAAACTTTCGAGCACTGCAAGAGGTAAACCTTCGCTGATCGAGCTCAGTACGCTCAGGCGGATACTGCCGAGTATCTCTACGGTGGACTGGTAACCAAGGAACTGCACCTGTGCGTCTAAGCGCAGATGGCGGATCAGTAATTGACACTCCCGAAAATAGTCTGGATCTTCTTCTTCAGGGCCGACGATCCACGCGCGTATGTCGGGGTCACGATCGGCCAGTAGTCGGACGGCACGAATATAGGTTTTAATGTCCTTGATAGGTACGACACGACCGATGAGGGCGATAATGTTGCCGGTATCAGAAAATGCGTGGCGGGCTGGGGAAAAAGTGGGAACAGAAACACCATTAGGGATTGTGGAAAGCTTGGCGAGCGGCGCACCGTCCTTGATTTGCAGGTCGCGGGCGCCGACATACAAACTGATAATATGATGGGCTTCCTGATAAGCGACCCGCGCCAAAATCTCAAAAAAGCGAATCCAGATCTCCCGGATATGGCTAATGGCATCTCCTTTTTCAAGGAATCTGCCTTTATCGTTGATCCATTGTGCAAGCATAAGATCGATCCGCCTTTCTTTGGTATAAATGCCATGCTCAGAAACAATCAATGGTCTTTTCTGGCGATACGCCAGCAAAGCACCTAAATAACCGGCATATCCCGTGGATGCGCTGTGATAAATTTTTGCGGTCGGAGCGTTTTCAACGATTCTTTTCAATAGCCATAATGGAGAGTGCATACCGCGTAGCGTCCAGAAGTAGTCGATGAAGGCAGGCTTATCTTCGATTTTTTGATAAGATTCCAGAAAAAAATCCCAGACAGTACGGCCGTGCATAAACTGTTCTTCAGTGGTACCCATATTATCGACAAGGTTTTGTATATCTATGCTGGAGGCTTCCGACAGGGGGCACTGCTGGAAGCCCACGTGAGCGGCACGGATTTTCTCTACGTCTGGCGCTGCATGCGGATGCCGGGGTGCGCGTATATCTTGGGCGTCATAGAGGAAATGCTCTTCGTAGTGCAACACGTTATCCGCTATGATGTACTTTTTGCCGTCATAGTCATCGCGGGCGCTACCCAGAAAAATTACCCCAAAGTGCAGGTCTGGAAACCCGTGTAAAAGCCGGTCCACCCATGAAGAAACACCACCACGAACATAGGGATAAGTTCCTTCAAGGAGGAACAATATGTCGAGGGATTTTGGCGGCAAGTCATTTTTCATTTCTGAGCATCCTGCCAGAGCCTGGCACAGGCCCCATAACGCGGCGAAAGGCGAAGTGCTCCGAGACGATTTAATAAGGTGCTGACCTCAGCAAGGTTACCTTGGCGGTATCGGGTTGCCGCGAGGTATGGGGCCATAACGACTTCCGGAACCCCCTTTTCTTGAGCCAGGAGAAAGAGCTTGGCTGCGGGCTGAAGCTTTCCTCGTTCCAGGGCGTCCAAACCCTGCAGGAAAGTCATCGATGCGCTGCTATTCTCGGGTAGGTCGTGCGCGACTCCACAAACGATGTCGTCTGATGGGGGAGTCGGTGCGCTTGCTCTGACGTCCTGAGCTTGCTGATGGGCAATATTCCACATGATCCAGGCTTGGTGCTCAAGTAAGGTTTGGCGAACGGCAGGGTTGCTGTTTTCTTCCAGTCGGTTTTCCAGGTCGATCAGCAGCATGGTATTTTTATGTTCGCGGAGGTCCAGCGCACTATAAGCCAGCAGACGAACTTCTTCTGCCGGATCGCTGAGCGCCCTGCTCAGGAGCCGGTATTGCTCATTATGATGTGTCCCCGTAATTTGAGATACGGCCCGGATACGGTCACTGTCGTTGATCGAAAAACGTAATCGTGCTGATATGCTACCCATTGCGGCACCCGAAAACGCTAACGGTAATTCACCAATATATTCAGGGATAAGCACTGTCTGGGTGGCCGGTCGTGTTGTTTTGTGTTCTACAATCCTAAAATAAAAGGCATAACCTATGGCAATAAGTGGCCCGAAAAGTGGAATCAAAGCACCAAGAATAACCGTGGTTATTATGACGAAATAATTCTGCCTTCCGCTATGCCGTGGAAATATAATAAAAGCAATTAACACTCCAATGAGGAGATATGTGATATAGAGTATAGAGAGCAAAAAATCGAAGTCTAAGCTCATGGAGCACGCTCTGCTGACAGGATTGTATGTAGAAGCGCAGCCGGATTCTTTCCACCAACGGTGTAGTCGCAGATGGAGGTACAGTGGGTAAGCCAACCTTCGCCGAACCGATCTTTCATTTCCAGGCTCACCCGTGCCATATGGCCTTCAATGCTTGCTGCGCCGGAAAAGGGTAGCAAGAAAAGTATCCGTACCGATTTCTCCGTAGTGTATTGCCATACGATATCGAGACCCCGGCACAGCGTACAGAGATATCTGGAGAGTGTCCCTGAGTGCTCATCGGGGTTGAGCGTGTAAACCAGAAGCATGCTTTTTACATGGTACTGTGTGCTTAGTTCTGTTAAGATAGTGAGCTCCACTGCGAAATCATCCGGACAGTCTGGCCATTTGAGAAGGATGTCAAGACTTTTTTCTATGGCCAGATTGTGGTTGCAGAAATAACGAAAAATAACCCCTATGACGCGGATATTATCTTCATCTAAAGAGAAAAATGATATATCCGAGACGGCAAGTATGACCTGCTGGTGGTGTTGGATATCGTCGAAAAGATAGGTCGCGAGGTAATGCTCTGCCTGTGTGGGACCTAAATCTACCAGAGAACGGCTCTCTTGACGTTCAATCGCACTTATATACACCGGGTCCGCAGGCTGGAACGGCCCCATATTGCCAATCTTCGCTGCTTCCAGTGGCGTGTGATGATCGCTTTTAATATAGATTCCGGCGGACTGTACACCGCAGGTTTGATTAAGCAGATATAGAAACTGCTCACCCAGCTCCTTGTTAAATAGCCCACCGGAAATGATGGCGTTTTGTTTAAGCTCCTGTAGCGCTGAGCGCAGAGAAATCGGCTTGTAAATCAGGTTTTGTTCAAGTCGTTCTTGCGAAATTTGTGCAACATACAAGTCATCTGTCAGTCGCGTCATCCGCTCCTCAAGAATTCCAGTACGTGCTTCGCTGCGGCGTCGGCGGGAAGTCCAGATATCCGAATATTCTCCGCATATCAGAGTGAGGATGGTCAGGCCAGTAAATGCCGGAAGCCATTCTCCAGAGGGCTCCGATATCCAGTGGAGGCTGGTCATGAGAATCAGCACCGCAAGAAGTCCTGGAGTGACCCCGTAGCGCAATGCCACCAGCGTCGGCGCGAGCCATAGCCAAGGAAATGACTCATCGAGAAAAAGCGGATTCTGCGGATGCCACAGGAACGACAGGGCTAGTGCCACCACAGGGATGGCAATCGCCTCTATCCAGGCCATCCAGGATCGGCGAGTAGCCATCATCGATCGATCGCGCGGTCAATGAGGCGACTTATAATCCGTTGCGCCAGATTGCTGGTGCCGGCCTGCGAAATCTCCCCCCCACTCGCGCTGGCAACACCACGCCATATGATCTTGTTGCTGTGTAAATCCACAATCCAGAGTGTCATGCTTACGACTGGCTTGGCATTGATGCCCGCCCGATAATTCCATTCGTCCACGGAACCGCTGAGCGCATAATTTGCTCCGGTGCTGTGTGCGCTACGCAGAGCCTCTTCATAGCGTTTTTTCCAGTCTCCGCCCAACAGTTCCTGAGTGCGCGCGCCATTGGGCAGGCTACCAACGACGGTTTCACCATCGGCCTGGAGAATCGCGGCTGCCATGGATGCCGCACGATCGTTGGCCATGGGTGTTTCGGTGTTGTTGGCGAAGGGCAGTACACTCCAGGAGGACTGTTTATTCAGTTCGGGGTGTTTGGCGCTTTTGATGTCCAAATTCGCGCACCCGACCATCATTAGAACCAAAGGAATCGACAGCAGCAGCTTTTTCATGCAAGGCCCTCTCTATGGCGGAGATATATCTAACCGAATTTTATGGCGTGAAATAATAGGTGTAGCTTAAATTGACTTCCCGCTGATTCAATGCAAGCGCATTACCACCTTGCCCCTGGCTGTAAGACAGGCTCAACGCATCGGGTCCCCATATGGGGGTGCGCAAACCGGCACTGAACTGATACTGAAAACCAAACAGTGTATTATTGTATACGCTGACGGCCAGATAAGGCGTCCACTGAAAGTTTAAGGCGGGCTTCGCCGAACCCAGGGAAAAATGGAGACCATAGTCCGCGTAATTGCCCGCCAGCACGTTAGAGATATCACGGCCGGGTAACCGTAAAACCTGAGCAAGCAGACCGGTCACATTCGCGGCGCGATGTACATTGTACACGTCGGCAAATGGCCCAACAGTATAGCCCAAAGACCCCCAGTTATGGTGCCAGTTTACGGAAACACCGCCGAAACGGCTGGTGCCCACGGGTATGCCGTCCTGCCCTTCATATTGTGTCCAACCCGCATAAAGGCTTTCGGACCAGTCCGTATTACTGTGATCGAACTGTATTCGCGCATCATCTTTCATACCCGCAACGGTCAGAGCAGGACTTTGGGTGGCGCGCTGACGGAGCCCTAATCTGCTGCGGATGCTGAATCCGTCGCCTAGAGAATATTCCCCCGAAAAATCTCCAGTAAGGAAATGGCGCATTGCATCACGCTGGCCCACGAATGCCCGAATCTGCCATAAAGGACTTTTCAGAAAAAAGCCCGCTTCGGCCGATTGCTCACTGGCCGGGATGCCTGTCAGGAACGATGCGGCATCAGCGGTCTGCCAATTATAGTCGCTCCGCAAGAGAAGTCCCCAATTTGGTCCAATAAATATCTTCCCATTGAAGGTGGTGGCATAACGTTGTAATCCGCTGAAAGAGAGCCAATTGGCCCCTAGGGTAACGGCACTGGCATTGTAGGACACCACCTCCAGATATTGCTGACGCAAGCGGTGATCCAGCGGATGGTCCTGCAAGCGCTGGAAAGCCCAGTATTGTGCCCGGTCAAAGTTCCCAAGCATGACATAGGCCCTGATCAGGTCATGCGATGGTAATCTGTGAGGGTATGCCACCAGTATAGCCAGAGCACTGAGATCATGGTCATGCAGAGCGAGACTGAGACGGACCCAGTCGGGCACGGGCTGCGGATCGGTCCGAATAAGTGCCCGGGCGAGGCCCCAGTGCTCCTGGGCCATGCTCCAGGAAATGGCGGGGAGATAGTAGCCCTTTCGGGCGGCGGCCAGCATAACGCGCAGCGTGCTGTTCCCGCCCGTTGGCGCGGCCGAGAGGGCGCGAGCGAGCAGAAAAAGTGGATCACGGGGAGCCGCTGTTGCAGGTTCCCGCGGCGTCACCGGCACCGGCGGCTTCACCGGAGCACCCGTTGAGGACAGCTTAGCGGCGGACGCCGCAACTGGTAATAGCAACACGGCGGCTAACATTCCGAGTTTATGGCGTGCCGGGAGGCCATTCATGGACGCGCTCCCCCGTCCTTATGTGCTTGCTTGATGCGTTGCGCCATACCAACGGCGACCTGACGTCGCAGGCTCCACGCACCTCCGTGCAAATCGTTGTCACTCAGAATGTCAGCCTGATTCAAGATGGCATCGGGGCTGTCGACTTTCCCGTTCCGAAGATAAAGCGCGAGTTGCGGACGGTGCATAACCTGGGCAGCACTGATGAGTGCATTGCGGAGATTGCCCGGACGATTGAGGTCGCCGATCAGTAACGCCCGCAGGCGCGTTTCATCCTTTTGGTCGATCAACAACCAGATCAAATCGGCCTGAATGGCCGTATCTCCCGGACTCATGTCCAGGGCCTGGGCATAGCAGGCTAATGCTCTGGGCGGGTCTTTTTGCCCCGTGGCCAGGCGGGCTTCGGCGATCCAGTAGGCCGGATAGTGTCTTAGCCCTAAAGGATCATCACGGGGAATCGCTTTCAGCAGCTTTGCGAGCGCACCCCAATGCGCCTGGTTGGCCGCCAGAGAAATACTTTCAAAAAAGAAGATGGGCAACTGGAACTGGTGCCAGCCCTGCCGGGCTATGGCAAGGGCCGCTTGCGGCTTGCTGTTCTGGGCGAGCATGATCAGACGCTGTAAATCATATTGGTCTGTTGCACCCAATAGATACAGCCGTTTTTCTGCAGCCAGAGCGGCTTTGTGATCATTGAGCTCCCACGCCAGCACCGCGTAAAGGTGCCAGAAATCCACATCACTCAGGGTGGCCTTTGGCTCGGCGGCCCGCATGGCAGCCATCGCTTCTGGAAACTGTCCTTTCATGGTGAGCAGTTGGGCTTCTTTCAGCGCAATGTCCGGTATGGATCCATATATCCGGGTGGATTTTTGCAGTGCTGCAAGGCTTCGCTCAATATGACCCATCTGATAGGTCAGGTAGGCTTTTTGCTCAAGCAGAAAGTGGCTCTGACGGAAGCGCAAAGCGGCGTTGATATCGGCGACCGCTTTATCCGGCTGGCCCAGTTCGCCGCAGGCAAAGATCAGCGTTTTCCAGTCCGCCTTGCTCAGGGTTCCGTTGCGCGCGGCCGGCGACAGCATCTCGACGATGACATCCGGGCGCGCGAGGGAGGCAGCCATGGTCACGGTGGTGGCTTGTGCCGCCGTATCTCCGTG
>NZ_DAHVHY010000149.1 GCF_027322205.1 Acidithiobacillus sp. | reverse complement strand
AGGCCTTCAGTCGGCTGTCATAGGCATTGACATTTTGAACATGAAAAATCTGTTCCACGACGCGAATACCCGCCTTTACATTCACCGCCTTGAGTGGAATATCCAGTTCCCGTGCCACCCGTACATAGACGGAGCTGCCATCCGCGCAAAGCATGGTGTCCTTGGCGAGGATCGGCTGAATCACTCTCCCAACTTCTTCGCTGTTGACCTTCTTCAAGACGGCGTCTGCGGTTTGGCCGCCCCGATCCCGGCAAATCAACACGAGAATCTGTTCATCAGACAATCCCGGTTTTTTGGCCTTGCCACCGCGCTTGCGCGATGCGCGGGGAAGCCCCCTTTTCTTACCTTTGAAGGACTCCAGAAAGAAAGTCTCGTCCGCTTCCACAATACCTTCCAATTGAGTGGGCTGCTGCTCTTTGGGCAGGCTCAGGAAACGATGCCGCCAGCGAAATGCCGTATTCCGATGCACACCGCAGGCATTGGCACTCCGCCGCACACTTTGCCCCTGCGCCATCTGTTCCGCATAC
>NZ_DAHVHY010000148.1 GCF_027322205.1 Acidithiobacillus sp. | reverse complement strand
GATGGGGAAGGCGGCTCTGTGGTCGCTGCCCAGGAAGCGGAAGAGGCCGCTGAAGAAGCCTTGGCCGTGGTCGAGGCGGATATCGGGCGGACCAGTGACCCGGTGCGCATGTACATGCGCGAGATGGGCAGCGTGGAACTGCTCACCCGTGAAGGCGAAATCGAGATTGCCCGGCGTATTGAGGATGGCCTGATGCAGGTGCTGCGGGCGGTATCGACCTGTCCGACGACCATCTCTCTTTTGTTGGACGCGGCGGATCGGGTAGAGCGTGGTGAGACACGCCTGGATGAAGTGGTAGATGCCTTTATCGATCCTAATGCACTGGACGCGGAGGCGGTCAGCGCGGATGAGGATGCTGTACTGGTGGGCGGCGACGAGATTGAGGTTGAGGACGACGAAGAAGAATCCGAAGACGGTGATGTCGAAGTAGACAAGGGTCCGCAACTCGAAGAAGCGTTGGAACGTTTTGCAATCATTCGCGCTGCTTACACCGCGTTACTCGTCAGCTATGCCGATGGTGAAATGCATGGGGAAGCTTACCAGCAGCAGCGTCGTGAGCTTGCGGAGCGCTTCCTGGAAATCAAGCTCAATGTTCGCCAGATCGATGTCATGACCGATGCGCTACGCGGGCTGACCGAAGAGGTACGTCAGTGCGAACGGGAGTTGATGGA
>NZ_DAHVHY010000147.1 GCF_027322205.1 Acidithiobacillus sp. | reverse complement strand
TTCGCCGATGCCCCCTGTAAATTTTGCTGGCAAGGCGCCATGGCGAGAAGACGCGATCAGGTCGCTCCCAACCCGTGTCGACCTTGCTCTGGTCAATCGTTCCCTTGCGCGCGAGTGTGTCGATTGCCACAACCACTATCCCAGCCGCCATGAACCCCAGGATCACAGACAGACTTACAGGGTCTCCATGGATCACCGCCTCAAGGAATATCCATCCAAGGAATGCCGGCATGACGGCCATCACAGCCACCCATCGCGCAAAACCAAATCTGGAGCTCCAGCCATGTCCTGTACTCATTTTTGACCATCCTTCAGCTGCGAAGTGGTGAGTGAGCCTTCCGGTGTAGGGATATGATATATCCCTGTATCCACTTTGGTAGCCTCAACGATCCCATAATGCGCCGATTACAAGCGCTGTCAACCATTTGATCTATATGTTGTTTATAGCGATATGCTAAAAGCCATACTATGCTATCTGGCCTGTAATACCCGCTCCCGTTCTGATGTACTGGCGCTGCACTGGCGCTGCACTGAGCAACGGGATAGGTAGGTATATCGAGGGATAATGCGGGATACTACCTATGATAACTTGATGATAAATATAAAATATGAAAAATGCTTATATTTCAAAAAAGATGGATATTTTCCGTGTTACGCCTCCTAAGCGGTAGGTCGCGCGTTCGATTCGCGCTCGGGGCACCAATATGCC
>NZ_DAHVHY010000146.1 GCF_027322205.1 Acidithiobacillus sp. | reverse complement strand
CCGTGGACCAAGGGATTATGAGTCCCCTGCTCTAACCAACTGAGCTACAGGCCCTAAAGAAAGGCGTAGAACGCGCCGATATCCACGCCTGTTACAGCAGAAGCATACATCAAGACGGGATCGTCACCTCACCGTCCACAAAACTGCGCAACCGCTCCGAGCGGGAGGGATGACGCAGTTTACGCAACGCCTTGGCTTCAATTTGCCGAATACGCTCGCGGGTAACATCAAACTGCTTGCCGACTTCTTCCAGCGTGTGATCCGTATTCATCCCGATACCAAAACGCATACGCAGCACCTTGGCTTCCCGCGCCGTCAAACCATTATCGAGCAGTTCCTCAACCACTTCGCGAATCGCCGCATTAACGGCAGAATCCGCTGGCGCCGTCACGTTCCGGTCTTCAATGAAGTCGCCCAGATGCGAGTCTTCATCATCACCAATGGGTGTCTCCATGGAGATGGGTTCCTTGGCAATTTTCAACACCTTACGGATTTTATCCTCAGGCATCTCCATCCGCTCTGCCAACTCTTCGGGCGTCGGCTCGCGTCCCATTTCCTGAAGCATCTGTCGGCTGATCCGGTTGAGTTTGTTAATGGTTTCGATCATATGTACCGGAATACGAATGGTCCGCGCCTGATCCGCAATACTCCGCGTAATGGCCTGGCGTATCCACCAGGTCGCATAAGTAGAGAATTTGTAGCCACGCCGGTATTCAAACTTGTCCACTGCCTTCATCAGGCCGATATTTCCTTCCTGAATCAGATCCAAGAACTGCAAGCCACGATTGGTGTACTTCTTGGCAATAGAGATCACCAGCCGCAGATTGGCCTCGACCATTTCCTTCTTAGCACGCCGTGCCTTAGCCTCACCAATAGACATCAGTCGACTGGCCTCTTTGATCTCAACAACCGGCAAACCAGCACGCTTCTCAATATTCGCCAGTTGCTTCATGATCGACACGATATCGTCACGAAACTCAATCAAACGGGCGCTGTAAGAAAATCCACCCGATATTTGCTGATCAATCCAGCCAATATCACTCTCGTGACCAGGATAACTGCGTACAAAATCTTTACGCGGGAAACGTGCACGTTCAATGCACAG
>NZ_DAHVHY010000145.1 GCF_027322205.1 Acidithiobacillus sp. | reverse complement strand
TAAAACATAAATCCGGTTTCGAAAAGGGCTCTGGCCTGGGTAGGATTATTCCCCTGCGGACCAAAAACATCGCCCTGGGTGTAGCTGCTTGCCTGTACGTAGGAAAACTCGGCGCGGGCGAAGAAGTCGTGATCCTGATAGGTGGGCGTCACGGTGATGGACCACGCCTTGCTGCCGGCTCCATACATCAGGTTAACCGCGCCATCCGTGGCGTTGCCGGTGCTCGCGATATATTCGGCCCGGGCCGCCAGGGTAACGTGGGGGGTGAGGCTATAACTTGCCAGGATGGCCGCGCCCCTGGTCCCCGTGCTGCGCCCCACGCCGATAGCGGGGTTGGCGGGCACCTGGGTGTACTGGAGGTAGGGCTGAATCATCCATGGACCCGAGCTATAGGTATAGATCAAGTTGTAGATGTCGCTGTTGTTTTGATAGACCGGGGTAGCGAGCGTGGAATAACCCGTCTGCCCCGCATTGCCCATGCCCACGAAACTCACGGTATTGGCGGAGTTGATGGTGTAGGACAGGTCGCCGGAAAGCCAGTTGAAACGATTGGAGTAGAAACCATCACTCCAGGCCAGAGAGGCGCTTAACGGCCCCGCGCTGTAGTTGACTTGCACCCCGCGATTGACGGCGTTTTCCTGGTTCCACAACAAGCCGCGCTCGATGTTCATATTCTCGAAGGTGAAGGTGTATTCCGCGCCGATCAGAGTGGGGAGCTTGCCGATCAGCACCGAGAAGTTTTTGGTGGGCGCGATCTTCAGATAGGCCTGTGGCAAAGGACCATAATAGCCGGCGGTGGTGGCTCCCGTGGAGATAAAGGGAGTGCCCAGGGCGGGCATGTTGTAGGCACCGGCCTGGAGAAAGAACTGGATCAGGCCGTGGGTTTTCTGGATGAAGATTTGGCCATTGCTGATATCGGCGTGGGTATAGCCATTAAAAGCGACGGGGTCGGGGCTGACGGTATTGACGGGGTTGTCCTGCCAAAGACCCATGCCGCTCATCACGCCGGTGATGTCCAGTGTTCCGAGCGGGCCGGCATTAAACTGAAAAGGAGATGGTGACTGCAGTGGTCCGGTCATCGCTGGCATCGGCAGGGGCGCGGCTTGAGCGGTGTCGGATACCAGGGCCAGTGTGGATAACACCGCGACAGCAAGGATTGTTAAGCTCCGCTTGCTGCCGGTGCGGGG
>NZ_DAHVHY010000144.1 GCF_027322205.1 Acidithiobacillus sp. | reverse complement strand
CAATAAAATCAACATTATTCCCACGATTCACGGCAAATTTTTTTGGTCAATTGAATTTACGCTGCAAATATGCTGCACTGAGACTTCGGATTCATTGCAGCGAGAGTGCAGCATGGCAACCATAAATTCACGGGAAGACCAAGACGGCATCACGATTGGCTGGCAGGCCATCGTTCGAAAAAAAGGGCATCCCAGCCAGACAAAGACCTTCCGGGCGAAACGCGATGCCGAAGTCTGGGCGCGAACCATCGAATCGGAAATGGATAGGGGCGTCTGGCGGGATCGAAGCCGTGCAGAGGCCACGAGCGTCGCCGACCTGCTGGATCGCTATGCACGGGAGATACTGCCTGAAAAAAAGAGCAGACAGGGGCCAAGTTCCGTCATCCGTATCCTGACCGCATCCGAGCTCGGTAAATTGTCGTTGGCGGCCTTGTCGCCGGAAAAACTGGCGCTGTATCGGGACAGACGGATCAAGTCCGTCAGCAAAAAAACGGGCCGCACACTGACCAGTCAGACGGTACGACATGAAATTGCCCTCCTCTCCCGCGTCATTACTCATGCTATAAAAGAATGGGGAATCCCACTCGCACATGGAAATCCGTGCCTGCAAATCAAAATGCCGGCACAATCTGGTGCGCGGGATCGCCGTCTAGTGGATAACGAAGAGGAAAAGCTGTTGTCCGCATGCGGCGATGCCCGCAACCCGTGGCTACGCCCCGTAGTCGTCTTCGCCATCGAAACGGCCATGCGGGCGGGAGAAATTCTGGAAAGTTACGGTACGGCGGATACGGAAACAAGAATCCGCCCCCAAAAAACGCCGGGCCTGCAATGGTCAGACGTGGATCTGAAAAAGCGCACTGCGCACCTGCCCAAGACCAAGAACGGCGATGCACGCACAGTGCCCCTCTCCAGTCGCGCGGTGGCGACGTTGGAAGCCTTGCCGCGCAATCTGGACGGGCGCGTGTTCGGGGTTACTTACGAGGGGATACATCAATCCTATGTACGCGCCTGCCGCCGTGCCGGTATCACCGGGCTGACCTTTCACGACCTCCGCCACGAGGCCACCAGTCGACTTTTTGAGAAGGGCCTCAACCCGATGCAGGTGGCGGCCATCACTGGGCACAAGACCTTGCAAATGCTGAAGCGTTATACTCATTTACGGGCGGAAGACCTGGCAAAGCTGCTGGGGTGACGTAATGGACAATCCGTGGAAGTCGTTCGCAAGATACTGGAAAAAGCCGTAGCACCGGGTATCGACGCGTTGCGCGTGGATATGAAAGACGCGCAGTCCCGCATGGATCGGCTTGAGAGCGCCGTAGCCAGGCTTGACGTGCGCATGGGCAGTGTCAACAGTAATCTGGCGGCCATCAGCACAAGTCTTGCACAGCTCGCGGCGGCCATTGCCATCAGTTCGACGGCGCGATATGGTGGCAACGACGACAAACGGTCGGCGGTTGGCTGAGTCGCTCAATGAGCATGACCACGGCGGACTTGTGGCCTTGGGCATCGCCGTGCCGTGCTACAAGGCGCAAGGGGGGTAATAGGGGTGATCATGCGTAAAAAACTTATGCCGTTTGCCGCATTCATGATGCTGGCCTCCGGTTCC
>NZ_DAHVHY010000143.1 GCF_027322205.1 Acidithiobacillus sp. | reverse complement strand
GACGCCTGAGCACTCCGTACGGCGAGTTGGGCGGCCTGGGCCGCGCTGCGTGCGCCGACAATGGTTTGATAGTCCTGAAATACGGTGCTCTCAATCTTCTGGGTTTCCTCGTTCAGGGATGCCTGTGCGCTGCGCGTATTGGCGCGAGCCTCGGCGATCTGATAGCTGTTCTTGAATCCCGTAAAGAGCGGAACACGCAAGGTAAAGCCGATGGACCAGTTTTGCGAAGGGAAAAGTCCATTCTGGAAGCGTTTGCCGCCACTCACTCCGAGACTCAGCGTCGGCATACCCGCCGCCTGATCGGCGCGCACCGTGGCGCGATCGGCGAGGATCTGTGCGGCCGCGGATTGAATGGCGGGATTGTCCATCCGGGCGCGATACACCAGAGCGCGTAGGGCTGGCGTCACCAAGGGTGGCAAAACATGCGTGTCGAGGGGCACTACGGGTATCGTCTCATGGGCCGACAATCCGCAGGATTCCGCCAACGCCCCTTCGTCGCTGTGCACCTGCGCTGCGGCGGAAATCAGATTGGCTCTGGCCTGGGCGAGGGCGGCCTTGGCCTGCAGTACATCGGCAACCGTGGCCAGACCCGAATGCTGCTTGATAGCGGCGGCGTCGAGGCTCGCAACGTCCTCCGCGACGGTTTTCTGATAGGCGCGTACCAGAGCCTGTTCGCCGAGAAGCAGGTAATAATCCTGGGTCACCGACAGGGCCACGCTCTGCAGGGCGCTATTGTTGTCGAAGCCGCTGATGTAGATATCGGCCAGTGCCCCGTCGCGCTGGGCAGCACGGGCGCCAAAATCCAGGAGGACGTAATTGAGGGAGAGATTGGTGCTGTCGCTGTTCAACACCGGTATGGAAAAGCCCGCCGAGGTGTTGGATTCGGATCGCACGGCATTGCTCTGCAGAATCAACGTCGGCAAATAACCTGAATCAGCCACGCCCAGCCCCGCTGCCGCTGCCTGCAGATTTTCAAAAGCCACTCGAGACGCCGGATTATGGGACAGGGCGAAGGCAGTCAGGGCAGCAAGGCCCATGGGGTGCGAAAATTGGACCGAAGGCGTTTGGGGCGCCTGAGGCAGATGCCGCACATGATGGATCCAGGGCGCGCCGACTGCCGCTGCATTCCAGTGGCTGGTCCCCAGTGGATCGCTAAACAGGCCTTGAATAACCCCGGCTTGTGCTGCGGGTATTCCCAGTCCTTCGCTCCCGGCAAAGCCGCTGAGGCACGCCATGAAGCCTATGCATGAAAAAAACGCTCGCAAGATGGTTCGCCGCCTTCTCTGGCTTCGGGGATATACTGTACACATCATTGGGATGAGTTTCCCGAAAATTAGTCGCGATCCGCAAGCAACAATATGTTAAGGGATATGAATCCCCCTGTTTCAGGCCGAGACATCCCGTGATTACGCGCCTTGCGGGCAGCGTGCGCTTTTTAATAGTCTCATTCTTTCTCACTGGCCTGATAGGCATTTACCGGTGCGTTTTTTTGCGCGGAATAGGCCTTGAGATAAGCCATGACCTGCGCGTAGGACGTGACCCCTTTGCTGGCGATCCATTCCTGTTTCATCTGCTCGGGACCGGGGACCTTGAGCAGCGTGGTCGGCGTATAGCTATTGACCTTACCTGGGGTGGGAAGACCCGCGCCGTTTTGGGTCTGATGCTTTTTGTACCAGGCCATCTCATTGGCGATCAGGTAATGCCCGGTGGCCCCCGCCTCGCGGCGCAGCAGGGTGTAGTGATTGCAGGTGC
>NZ_DAHVHY010000142.1 GCF_027322205.1 Acidithiobacillus sp. | reverse complement strand
GGGGTCTTCGAGCTGCCCATGGGAACGACGGCGCGGGAGATTCTCTACGAACATGCCGGCGGGATGCGCGCCGGGCGGACCCTGCGCGCGATTCTCCCCGGGGGTTCTTCGACGCCTTTCCTCCTGCCGGAACATCTCGATACCCCCATGCACTTCGATGCGGTCGCCAAGGTGGGTTCCCGCCTCGGTACCGGCGGCTTTATCTTGATGGATGACCGGCAGTGTCCAGTCGACTTTCTCATCGCCACCACCAGGTTTTTTGCCCGTGAATCCTGCGGATTTTGTACCCCCTGCCGCGAGGGCTTGCCCTATGTGCGCTGGCTGTTGGAGCGTATCGAGGCCGGCGAGGGCGGTACCGAAGAGATCGCTGCGCTGCATGCGTTGGGCGCCCAGATTGCCCCCAACAGTTTCTGTGCCCTGGCTCCGGGTGCGCTGATGCCGGTACTCTCCGGCCTGCATGCCTTCGCGGAGGACTTCCTTGATCATGTCCGCCAGAAGTGCTGTCCCTATCGTGAGGTGGTGGCATGAAGCGCGTCTTTTATCTGGATGGCCAGGCGGTACCCTTCATGTCCGGACAGAACGTGCTGGAGGCGGCCATCGCCGCCGGGATGGCGCGACAAATCCCATACTTTTGTTATCACCCTGCCCTCGGCAGTCTCGGCGCTTGTCGTCAGTGCGCGGTGAAGATCTATCCTCACGACGACAAACATCCGCCGCGGGTGACCATGGCCTGCCTGTTGCCCGCCAGTGATAATTTGCAATTGGCAACGGTGGATAAGGAGGTCCATACCGAGCATCGGGAAATCATCGAGTTGCTGATGCTCAATCATCCTCTCGATTGCCCGGTCTGCGACGAGGGCGGTCAGTGTCACTTGCAGGATATGACGGTGCAGACCGGCCATGCCGTGCGCCGCTACAGCGGGCCGAAGCGGACTTATCACGATCAGGATCTGGGGCCGCTGGTGTATCAGGAGATGAACCGCTGTATCACCTGTTACCGCTGTGTGCGCTTCTATCAGGACACGGCGCAGGGCGATGATTTCGGCGTCTTCGGTTCCCGCGACCGGGTGTATTTCGGGCGCCTGGAAGATGGCCCGTTGGAAAGTCCCTTCAGCGGCAATCTGGTGGAGGTCTGTCCCACCGGGGTTTTCACCGACAAGGTCTTCCGTCACGATTACGCGCGGGTCTGGGACCTGCAGCAAGGGCCTTCGGTCTGCCCCCACTGCGCGGTGGGCTGCAATACCATGCCCGGTGCCCGGCTGGGTACCCTGCGCCGGGTGCGCGCGCGCCACCATCCAGAGATCAATCCGCATTTCCTCTGTGATCGCGGGCGTTATGGCTTCCGCTATGTGATGGCGGCGGAGCGGCCGGTGCAGGCGCGCCTGCACGGCGCGCGCAGTCGTCAGGATGTCGTCCTGCGCCAGGTGGCGATGCGTTTGCAGGAGGGGCGCAGTGGCTTTCTCGGTTCGCCGCGCGAGGATGTGCAGAGCAATCTGGCCCTTTTTGCTTTGGCCGACTGTCTGCACGCACCGTTTGCCGCCCTTTCCAGCCCATGGATGGAAGCGCTGGCGCAGCAGTGCATGGCCCTGCCGCAGGCGCCCACCCTGAGCGACGTGGAAACGGCGGACCACCTCATCGTGATGGGCGACCTGGGTGGCGTCGCTCCCATGGCCGAGTTGGCGGTGCGGCAGGCCCTGCGTCACGGGGCGCGGTTGACGGTGCTGGCGAGCCAACCAACGCCGCTGGCCGAAGCCGGTGACTATCGTCCGACCCGCCCCAGCGCCTTGCCGGACTTGATCACGGGTCTTGCGGAGGATGTCTGTTTGCAGGGCAGCCGTCGTCCGGTGATTCTCGCGGCTGCGGAAACCC
>NZ_DAHVHY010000141.1 GCF_027322205.1 Acidithiobacillus sp. | reverse complement strand
ACTGCTCGGGGATGGGCTGCTCCACATAAAGAACACGGTTGCTCTGTCCCAGATGCGGACTCAGCACCGGGATCAGTACCTTCACCAGCAAAGCCCCCTGGGGCTCCGGCTCGATGGAGGCGGTCGGGTGATTCTCTTCCATAGCAAGGATTTCCCGGCGCGGCAAGCGCGGCGCCAGATTAAGGTTATCGCTGCTGGTGGCGATAATCCGGTTATCGCCGGAAAAGAGCGTGACGCTGCCCAGATGATACTGATCGCGCAGGGCGATCACGGTAATGACGGCGTTACTGTCGGACTCGCCCACCAACGCCTGGGCAATACTTTCGCCCGCCAGCAGGGTGGAATTACGGTAACGGTCCACGCCCGCCTTCGCCACGTTCATGGCCTGGGCCAGCGCACTCTGCACCGCGCTGCTGAACCACGAGTCCACGCCCCGATTCAGATACTGCCAGGAAAAACCGAAGACGATGGCCGCCGGCAGGAAACTGAGCAGGGTAATAATCACCACCAGACGGGTGGCCAGTTGACTACCCACCTCGCCGCGCCGCAGGCGCAAGAGCAGCGCCACCACCGAGACCAGCACCAGAATGACCAGAAAGAGGACGATTCCTGCGGAAATCACCAGCATGGGCACAAAATAACGGCTCAGCGGTCCCCCGGCACTGGTGAAAAAGTTGACCCCCAGAAAGGTGACGATGGCCAACAGGAGCAGAGCAGCGCCCCAGCGCGGTCCCACTCGCTGCCGCTCCGGAGTGGTGCCGGCACGCAAGGCACGCAGCCAGCTTCTCAGTGCGAAAGGGGCGCGCTGACGATCCATGGGGACTCCAGTTTCCAGTGGCCAAGCAGCGCACGCAAACGTAACGGCAGCGGCAAGGCCTGAATATCAATATATACCCGCAATGCCACCTGACCGCGCGCCGCACCGTGGACCAGCGGGAGGATGAAATCATGCACCTCGGCTAGTGCCGCGACGACCTCACTCCAGTGCGAGTATAAAGTGAGCATCCCGTGCTGACTTTCGATGGCATATTGGTTAGTCAGGGGATAATAGTGAATACGCCAGCGCTGCTCCCGGTGTGCATGCACGCCAACACCGGGGATGAAGGAGAAAGGCTCGGGCTCACGCCATTCTGCCGCCACGACCCAGATCAGCGTCTGTCCCTGGTCGAGGACCTCTTGCAGGAGCGCTTCCTTACCCATTTGCACGCGGGCATTAATTTCAACGGCATTTCCCTGCGGGGTCACCTGCAAATGTTCCACGTGAAACGCCGAACCCGCCACCGCCATCCCATGCATGCCAACAAAACAACAGAACCCGATCAGGATAACGACAAATTGCTGTTGCCAGTTTCGGCGGGCCGACAAACGCCATGCGCCATTCTGGCTCATGCGCCTTTCTCCAGCAAGGCATAGTAAAAACCATCCATTTCGTCCTGTCCGGGCAGGCGTTGCCCGGTCAGCGGGTGGGCAGAACGACGCGCGTCAGGATGCCGCAGGAGAAAAGCGATGATCTGTTCTTCATTCTCCTCGGGCAGCACCGAGCAGGTGGCATAGAGCAACCGACCGCCGGGGCACAGACAGGGCCACAGGCCCTCCAGCAAGCGCGCCTGCTGTGCCACGGCCTCGGCCACATCCTCCGGCTGGCGGCGCAGACGGATGTCAGGGTGGCGACGGATTACCCCGGTGCCGGTACAGGGTGCATCCAGAAGGATGGCGTCATAGAACTCGCCATGCCACCAAGCAGTGGTTTCTGCGGCATCGGCCACTTGTAAATGCGCTATGCCGCCTTGTCTTTCCAGCGCTTCGCGCACCCGGTTCAGGCGTTCTGCGGAGCGGTCCAGGGCTTCCAGGCACGTCGCCCCCAATGCCCACAGGTGGGCCGTCTTGCCGCCAGGGGCGGCACAGGCGTCAAGAATCCGTTCCCCCTCCTGGGGCGCGAGAATGTGGGCCGCCAGTTGTGCCGCCCCGTCCTGCACCGCCACCCAGCCAGCGTCCCAGCCCGGCAGGGTCGCTACCGGCACACTGGCGGG
>NZ_DAHVHY010000140.1 GCF_027322205.1 Acidithiobacillus sp. | reverse complement strand
TGGATGTTCCAGATAGCCGACGGCTTCGACATCACCATCGGCAATCCGCCCTATGTCCGCGCCGATGGCAGTGCGGAATATCTTGCCCAAAGGCGAAGGCTGGAGGCGAGCCGCCAGTACCAAACACTCTGGGAGAAGTGGGATCTTTACATTCCTTTTATCGAGCGCGGCTATCAACTGCTCAAACCCGGCGGCGTAACCACGATGATTGTTTCGGACGCCTATTGCCACGCCAAGTATGCGCAAAAGTCGCAGAACTGGTTTTTGAAAAACGCGCGCATCCTACGGCTTGATTTTCTGAGTGACCTGAAAATCTTCGATGCCGCCGTTCACAACGTCATTTACTTCTATCAGCGCGCCGACGGTGTCCATCACACGCCGGAGCGCCGCGTCCACCACGAGACCTTCGGCAACGTCACCACGCTGCCAAGCGATGAGCAGGCGAAGCTGACGCATCGGACGTTCTTCCCGGAGGAAACACAGCACGCTGGTTTTTTCGCACCGACGCTGCAAATTGGCTCAATTTGTTACGTCAGCTTCGGATGCCGTCCAAACAGCGATGAGAAACGAGCAAAAGGTTTGTTTGTTGCTGCAGATTTGGTCAGCGAAATGCGCGACAAGGAACACCAGAAACGCTACATTGAAGCGAAAGACATTCAGCGGTGGACATACCAACAAAGTCGTTGGCTTGAGTGGGGAACGAAACGTTCACCCAGTTTATTGGCTCGCGCAACTTTTGAAGAACTCTACGAGGTTGCTGAAAAAATCGTTGCGGCAGATGTTTCGGGCGCTGAAAATCGAGCTGCCTACGACGCATCACAGGCGTTTCACAGCCACACTCTAATTTCTTTTGTCCCGTGGCACTCGCTAGACAGCGTACGGAATAACTCGTTGAAAAAAACCGCACGCTACCGTGGCGAGAAGCCGCCGCGTCCCGACCTACCAAAACGCGAGGAACTGGAGGCTACCAGCCGCCGCTTCGCCGTGAAATATCTGCTCGGCGTGATGAACTCATCCACCGCCCGCGATTTCCTCCGCGCCAATCGCCGCAGCAACATCCACCTCTACCCGGACGACTGGAAGAACCTCCCCATCCCGGATGTGTCGCCGGAACAACAGCAGCCCATCGTCGACCTCGTGGAACAGATTCTCACGGTAAAGCGCGCCAACCCTAACGCAGACATAACCGCACTCGAATCCGGGTTGGATCATGCCATCGCACTGCTTTACGGAACGACGCCATGACTCGCAGCACTTCCACCACCAGTCCCCATCCACGACAGAGATGAACTCGACGCTTTGCTGAGGTAATGAGCAACCGACATGCCAAGGAGCCAAGAATGGCCTCATCGAACTTTATAACCCGCGTGGTATTGCGTAATTATAAGAGCATCGCCACTTGCGATGTGCAGCTCGGCCCTCTGACCTATCTGGTGGGTGCCAACGGATCGGGCAAGAGCAATTTTCTCGATGCGTTGCATCTAGCCCGCGATGCGCAGCAGTTGCCCGATAAAAACTTTAATGTGCTGCCGCCCATCCGCGTGCGGCGTGACCGCTTCTTGAACCGCGATGATGAGTTTCGCCGCATGCTGCTTCTGGCCACCCAGCAGTTGCGCAGCTATCTGGTCAGGGGTTTTGCGCTCGCTGCTGATACTTGGCGCGGGGCGGTGCTTTTGCGATGATGGAGGCACCCGTTGTTCCCGACGATTTCCCGCAGATCAGGAGAGCAGTTCATGGCTATGAATGTCACCCAGAAAATACTTGCCGCCCATTTGGTCAGTGGCACGCTGGAAGCGGGGAGCCCTATCGCTATCCGTATCGACCAGACCCTGACCCAGGACGCTACGGGGACCATGGCCTATCTACAGTTCGAGGCCCTCGGCCTGCCGCGGGTGCGCACGGAACTCTCGGTGTCTTATGTGGACCATAACATGCTGCAGTCGGGCTTCGAGAACGCCGACGATCATCGTTTTCTGCAAAGCTTTGCCGCGAAATATGGCGTGCATTTCTCCCGTCCCGGCAACGGCATCTGCCATCAGGTGCACCTGGAGCGCTTTTCCAGGCCGGGCG